>CAVBHI010000117.1:0-2955 GCA_963595115.1 bacterium | reverse complement strand
TAGCGAAAATGCCATGGTTCATAGATGACACCGGTAATGTCGGTCTTGTCTTCCGGATAGCGCAGGATAAAACCGTAGTCGGTGCAGTGTTCTTTCAACCATGCAAATGCCTTGGTGTTTTCAAAGCCGCGCGTTAAGCTGGAGTACTTTTCGGAATATTGCTTGTTGATGATGTCGGCGGCAAGTCCGGTTGCGTGTTCGGAGGCGCCTGGAGCAGCCACAACACGAGCGGCATCCCGCCGCGCCTGCTTGCGTGTTTTGCCGTAGGAACGCTGCTTGGCAACCTGACGGTTGAACAGGCGAGACTGATATTCGTTGTCCCGATAGGCGGAGCAGACGTACAGGTCATGCCCCGCTTCCTGCCCGTCGCGAATCATTCGCAGGAGCGCTTTGGCGGCGCGCTTGTCAAATTTTTTTCCGTCACCAATATCCACCAGGGTGGGAGAAAACTTGTCCGACAGGAGATGGTCTGCATTGACGAGGCGCAGCCGCCAACGCTTGGCGCGCTTGCGGTATATCTCCTGCATAATCTGCTCCTGTACCTGTTCTGCCACCTGCGCTTCATAGCGATTGCCTGCCTGCGTGTCCGACAGGGAGAGCGGGGGAAGCGCCACCTCGGTATTTGATGACTCGACAATAGCGACCTGCTCTGTTGATTCGGATGTTGCCGTAAGCGCAATGTCCTCCGCTGCAGCATAAGTTGCCAAAAACGAGCCACACAGAACGATGGCAGCCAATCGGAAGGAAAGAGGAAGTGTAATGGGTTGTTTCATACGTAATCACCATCATAATACTAAAAGCTTTTCGCGAAAAAGTCAAACGAAATGAATCGAATTCTTTGAGATAAGAGCAAAGGTGCTTGCAAACAGGATGCTTGACCAACAACAGGGCAGGCAGCCGGTCGATGCGCTTACAATTTATGATAAGCTTCCTTGTGCATTTGCTCTATTCGGAACAATATGCTACAATAACATCACTTTGACTTCCCACCGCTGTTTTTGACCGTATACTTTCTGCGGTTGTCCAATATGTATAGACAGGAGGGATGCAGAAATTATGAAACGTTTATTCCTGTTGGTTCTTTTGTTTTTCGGTGCGATAGGATGGATCATCCTGCAAAATGACGGCAACGCACTGCCGCACACAGTTTCCAATGCGGCTGGCAACCGGAACAGCAATAATATATCAGTAGAAAAGAGCATCAGCCGCTCTTCCGGCGATACGCTGCACGGCGCTGTCTGGGTCGCTACTGCGTATAATGTTGACTATCCCACGCAGCCGACAACAAGTGTTCGAGCATTGAAAAAGCAGTGCCGCACAATATTGGATACGGTCGAAGCTGCCGGACTGAAGACAGTATATTTTCAGGTTCGTCCGTCCTGCGATGCGCTGTATTCTTCTGCGTATTTTCCGTGGAGTGCCGTTTTGACCGGAGAAGCCGGACAGGCGCCGAAGCATGGCTTTGACCCGCTGTGTTACTGGGTCAAGCAGGCGCACAAACGTGGGCTGCGACTGGAGGCATGGGTGAACCCCTACCGTATTTGCGTGGGCACCAATGCCAAGCAAACATTTTCCGCGTTGCCGAAATCCAGCCCTGCTGTGCAGCATCCGGAATGGATTGTACAATACGATGGTGGTTATTATTTTGATCCCGGAATTCCAGCAGTTCGGCAGCTTATTGTAGACGGCATCACAGAAATCGTGAAAAACTATGCGATAGACGGTATTCAGTATGACGACTATTTTTATCCCAATACGGCGTTTGATGACAGTGCAAGCTATCAAAAATATGCCAACGGCGCAGAGAAAGCCGACTGGCGGCGTGATAATGTCAACCAACTGATTCAGGCGACCTATAACACCGTGCATCAAAATGCCAAGCGCAAGAGCTGCGTATTTGGTGTCAGTCCATCCGGCATCTGGAAGAATGGCGATGGGGATGAGAGCGGGAGCAGCACGCGTGGCTTTGAGCATTATTCCGAAAGCTATGCCGACTCGATGACGTGGGTTAAAAACGGTTGGATTGATTATCTCTGCCCTCAGATTTACTGGGAAATCGGCAACGATGCCGCAGATTTTGAAGCCTTGGTCAACTGGTGGTCTGACCGTTTGCAACGCACGGACGTTTCTTTGCGGATCGGTCTTGCTGCCTATAAGATCGAGGATGGGAAATCCGATGGTGTCTGGCAAACCGATGGTATTGGCGAAATCACGCGACAGCTCAAGCTGTGCCGCAGGAGCAAAGTGGTAGACGGCGTTGCGATATTCAGTTACCATAATTTATCTCAGCAGCCGATGCTCCGCAAAACGCTTCAGCAGCTGACAAAGTAAAGTATCTCACATAAAGCATATACAAGAGGAAGTATTTCATGAAAGACTATTATCTGTTCGACCTTGACGGCACACTGACCAACTCCGGCGAAGGTATTCTGCGAAGCGTAGAATATGCACTGAGGGAGCTTCATGTTCCGGTGCCGGATCGTGATGCCCTTCGTCCGTTTATCGGTCCTCCGCTGATCGACAGCTTTCAGTTTATCTGTGGGCTGAGTCCGGAGATGGCACAGCGTGCGGTAGAAAAATATCGCGAACGATATTCTGAGGTCGGACTGTTTGAAAATGAGGTCTATGACGGGATGCATGATGTCCTTCATGCCTTGAACGCCGCCGGAAAGCATTGCGTTATGGCGACGAGTAAGCCGGAGGTTTACTCTCGTCGGATTGCCAAACGCTTTGGTTTGGCATCGCTGCTGGAGGAAATTTCCGGTTCCACTCTGGATGGTCGCATCAACAACAAGGAAGCGGTGATTCGCCTTGCCTTGGAGCGCGCCGGTCATCCGGATTTATCCCGCGTGCATATGATTGGCGACCGTCGTCATGATGTGGAAGGCGCTCGCGCCTGCGGCATTGATTGTACCTACGTTTTGTTTGGATTTGGCAGCCGAGCAGAAGCAGAGG
>CAVBHI010000116.1:0-4590 GCA_963595115.1 bacterium | reverse complement strand
GATGCAGTCCAGCCTTGCGGCATTTGATGTCAAAGAATTTTTCCGCGCCAAGGTCTGCACCAAAACCAGCCTCGGTGATGACGTAATCCGACAGCTTGAGCGCCATACGGGTGGCAACAACCGAGTTGCAGCCGTGGGCAATGTTGGCAAACGGTCCGCCGTGCATCAGGCACGGAGAGCCGGTCAGGGTCTGAACAAGATTAGGCTTGATTGCGTCGCGCAGAAGGGCAGTCATAGCGCCCTCCGCTTTCAGGTCACGGGCAAAGACCGGCGTACCATCATAGCGATAGGCGACAAGAATGTTGCCGCAACGTCTCTTCAGATCCATCAAATCCGTGGAGAGACAAAGGATTGCCATGACTTCACTGGCAACGGTAATCATGAAATGATCCTCGCGCGGGATGCCGCTCATAGAGCCGCCCATACCAACAACGATATTGCGCAGTGCGCGGTCGTTCATATCAACAACGCGGGTGAAGATGATACGGCGCGGATCAATGTTCTGATCATTGCCTTGCTGAATGTGGTTGTCGATCATTGCACACAGCAGGTTATTGGCGGCACCGATGGCGTGCATATCACCAGTAAAATGCAGATTGATGTCCTCCATCGGGACAACCTGCGCATAACCGCCGCCAGCCGCGCCACCCTTGATACCGAATACCGGACCGAGGGACGGTTCACGCAGAGCAATCATGGAATTCTTGCCCATTTTGTCCAGCGCCTGTCCCAAACCGACGGTGGTCGTCGTCTTTCCTTCGCCTGCCGGAGTGGGGTTGATGGCTGTGACGAGAATCAGCTTGCCATCCGGACGATCTTTGACGCGATTCCATGCGTCCAAGGAAATTTTCGCCTTATATTTGCCGTAGTACTCCAGATCATCTTCGGTCAGACCGGCTTTGGCAGCCACCTCACAGATCGGAAGCATCTTACAATTTTGAGCAATTTCGATATCCGTCAACATAATTGTACGTCTCCTTTTTTCAAATACTTTCTCTGCGCAGCTCGCAGAATCACACATACAAAAAGATTATATCATAAAATTGCCGATTTGGGTTATATATTTCTCATACGATACGAAAAAACGGAGGTATGGGAAAGAAGATGCAAAAAACTATGTTCGTTTCGCGCAAAAAGTATTTACCGGTTTTGGCAAAGGTGGTATGATAAAGGCAAAGCGTACCGGAAAGCGAGGAAAATACTTTCTGCGAAGGCGAACGTTCGTCGCTTTTGTGAAAAAACGGTGCATTTTTAAGATAGAATGAATGGAAGAGAGGAACGATTTCATGACTCGGTTTTTGCAGAGCTTGGATCGATATGTTCGGACAACGGATTATGTTTTGCTGGTCACATCGCTGGTTTGCTCCGGTCTTGGGCTGGTGTTGATTTTTTCGGCGACCACCGCACTTTCCGGAGGCTCTGCACGGTATATGACGGTTCAGACCATTGCCATTGTTTTGGGGTTGATCGGCTTTGTTGCAGCGTCAAGCATTCAGTACGAAAGACTTATGCCGATGTGGCGTGCCGTACTGCTGTTAAACGTGCTGTTTCAGCTGTCGCTGCTGCTGCTCGGTTCGGAGGACGGCGGCAACCGGAGCTGGATTCGCTTTGGCGGCATTGGCGTTCAGCCGGCGGAGGTCGGCAAGCTGCTGTTTGTTTTCACCTTTGCACAGCAGATTAATTTATATCGGTATCGGCTCAATCAGGCGCGCTATTTGCTGTATCTGGGCGCACAGCTTGGATTGATCGTTGTGGCGATTATTCTTCCGTCGCATGATGTCGGCGTGGCGCTGTCGTATATCTTTATTGCGATCATCATGCTGTTTGCCGCGGGATTGAGCTGGAAATGGTTTGCTGGCGGAGCAGTACTGTGCTGTGCGGCGATACCGGTTTTGTGGCAGGTATTGAGCAATCAGCAGAAGAACCGCATCCTTGTGTTGTTTGATCCATCCATTGCGCCGGATACCTACTGGCAGCAGGAGCAGAGCCGGATTGCCATTGGCGCCGGACGATTGCTGGGGCAGGGATATATGCAGGGCAGTCAGACACAGTATAACATGCTGCCGGAGAAACAGACGGACTTTATCTTTGCCGTTGCCGGAGAAGAGTGGGGGCTGATTGGTTGCCTGGTGATTATCGTATTACTGAATATTCTCATCATCCGTCTGTTTTATGTGGCGTATCGTGCGCGCAAGCAATTTCTGTCGCTGATTTGCGTTGGTGTCGGCGCGATGTTTCTGTATCAGACGTATGAGAATATCTTTATGTGTCTCGGCATTGGCCCGGTTATGGGTCTGACGCTGCCGTTTTTCAGCTACGGTGGTACATCTGTGGTAACGATGTTCCTTGCAGTCGGTATGGCGGCGGGAATTTCCATGCGCAGCAAACAGGCGCAGCAAACGCGGCTTGCAGGCGGTGTGATTGAGGAAGAGACGCCCTATGTTGTGCATGAACTGGCGACCAATCGAGCGCATTTGGTGCGCCGACGCGGGCTGGCACAATCCAATGCATCACCGCAGATGCCGGAGGATCGTCTGATGGCAGAAATGGATCGTCCGAAAAAGCGGATGAAGAAGGGACTTCTTGCAGACTGGGGTGCGTTGGCGGAGTTCAGCGATTATGTTAAGGAAAAGGTGTTGTATTTAGAGCCGGAGGATTTTACCAACCAAACGGATTCCGTACAGCCGGATGAAGAGGGAGAACCAAGACAAATGCCGAATGCGGACGATTTGAATTTGGAAGAACAGAAAAAACGAAAATAATGCGGTGCGCTGCGGGAGTGAAATACCTGCAGCGCATCTTTTACTGAGCCAAGAAAAAATTTGCGTATTTTTTGAAGGATTGACTATCTTTCGGACAGATGTTTCGATATAATAATAGTGTCTAATTAAAATGTATCATCTTGATACCGAGTAAGAAGAATGCGATACCGCAGAGGAGAGAAAATATGCCTAAACGAACGGATATTAACAAAGTACTGATTATTGGCTCTGGTCCGATTATTATCGGTCAGGCATGTGAGTTCGATTATTCCGGAACACAGGCCTGCAAAGCGCTTCGCAAATTGGGATATGAAATTGTACTGGTCAATTCCAATCCGGCAACCATTATGACCGATCCGGAAATTGCGGATGTGACCTATATTGAACCGCTGAATGTCAAACGCTTGGAGCAGATTATTGCGAAGGAGCGTCCAGATGCATTGCTTCCGAACCTTGGAGGACAGTCCGGACTCAACCTGTGCGCGGAGCTGGCGAAGGAAGGCGTCTTGGATAAGTACGGGGTTCAGGTCATTGGCGTTCAAGTCGATGCGATTGAGCGCGGAGAGGATCGCATTGCGTTTAAGAAGTCGATGGACGAAATCGGCATTGAAATGGCGCGAAGCGCGGTTTCATACAGCGTGGAAGAGGCGTTGGCGATTGCTGACCAGCTGGGTTATCCGGTTGTTCTGCGCCCAGCCTATACGATGGGCGGCGCTGGCGGCGGTCTGGTATACAATAAAGAAGAGCTGAAGACCGTTTGCGCCCGCGGCTTGCAGGCGAGCTTAGTCGGACAGGTTCTGGTTGAGGAATCCATTCTGGGTTGGGAAGAGCTGGAGCTGGAGGTTGTGCGCGATGCGGACAACAATATGATTACGGTTTGTTTTATCGAGAACATTGATCCTATGGGCACACATACCGGCGACTCGTTCTGCTCCGCTCCGATGCTGACCATCTCCAAGGAGCTGCAGGAGCGTTTGCAGGAACAGGCATATCGCATCGTTGAATCGGTTCAGGTGATTGGTGGCACAAATGTGCAGTTCGCTCATGATCCGGTTTCTGATCGCATTGTTGTCATTGAAATTAACCCACGTACCTCTCGTTCGTCTGCGCTGGCATCGAAGGCGACGGGATTCCCGATTGCACTGGTTTCCGCGATGCTGGCAGCAGGTCTGACGCTGAAGGACATTGAATGCGGCAAGTATGGTACGCTGGACAAGTATGTTCCAGACGGCGATTATATTGTTATCAAATTCGCGCGTTGGGCATTTGAAAAGTTTAAGGGCGTTGAAGACAAGCTGGGCACGCAGATGCGCGCCGTCGGCGAGGTTATGAGCATCGGCAAGACATATAAGGAAGCGTTCCAGAAGGCGATTCGCAGTTTGGAAACCGGACGTTATGGACTTGGATATGCAAAGGACTACAATACCAAGAGCAAGGAGGAGCTTCTGCGCCTGCTGGCAAATCCGTCCAGCGACCGTCACTTTATCATGTATGAAGCGCTGCGCAAGGGCGCAACGATTGATGAGATCTACGACCTGACCCGCGTCAAGAAGTACTTCATTGAGCAGATGAGGGAACTGGTTGAGGAGGAAGAGGCGATTGCGGCATCCAAGGGTTCACTCCCGTCGGATGAACAGTTAATTGCCGCAAAGAAGGATGGCTTCTCGGACAAATATCTGGGTCAGATTCTGGACATTCCAGAAGAGCAGATTCGCAACAAGCGCATCGAACTGGGTGTTGAAGAGGCGTGGGAAGGCGTACACGTCAGCGGTACGCCGGATAGCTCCTACTACTATTCGACCTATAACGCCGAGGACAAGAACCCGAT
>CAVBHI010000115.1:0-2318 GCA_963595115.1 bacterium | reverse complement strand
GATGTGAGCACCGTTCGTGCAATGCCTCGGCGAGAGATCCTCCCGCTGCTGCCGTATTATCGCACCGGTTCGTATCTGTCTCATCCCGCTGCACAGAAATACGTCCACACCGAACGCTGCAAGCAGGTATATATCCGTACCCCGCATCCGGTACGTGTCAGCTTTGACGGGGAAATTATCCGCACAGATTCGCTCAAGCTGGAAATTCAGCCCGGAGCGGTGCGGTTTTGTATGCCTGTCGCTGTCGATTCGGCGAATTCCACTACCTCCCCGCGCTGACAAGTCAGCGTATTCCGACATTTGTACAGAGTACGCTGACTTATTTATTACATCCTATTCCCATGGCTCTATTTGGGTCAAGACAGAAGAAGGCATCGCTATTAACTGCACATCAAACTTAAGAGATGGTTCAATCTTTGAACTTGCATTGTGAATACGCATAGAAACATTCCAACCCTCATCACAAACTACAACAATTGTATTTTTTGAATCGCCTTTGAATCCAATCTCATAAAACTTTGTCGGCAGTTTCATGCGCGGGACATCAATAAGTGCTTTTTTCTTTCCATTTGGTTGGTTTAGCGTTCCATTGATATTGATCGACTCAATTTGTGTAAAATGGCGTTTATCATTCATGATAACCTTATAGAAATCATTTCGTCCAATTAAGTATCGGATCAAACTTGCAGGAATTTCATTTGGATAGACTTTATCTAGCCGCCAAAGTTCCTTTATAAACGCCTTCAAAACAGGAACATAGCAACGTTCCTCTTTATCCTTAATTTCACTCCATAATGCCGGTGTTTTCCCAGCTGCGCGTTCATCTCTTCGCTGTCTAAGAGGGAGAAACACCTTTTGAACACTGTTAAAATATTCCTCTGAGCATTCTTTTCCAAACCACTCTTTTCCGAAATCTATCGTATCAGAAAGCCTGCTATGTTTGACAGCATTATGATTATGTTTACATGATAAGCCTATTTCCCAAGCATCACCATGAACAGCCAAAACATCCCTAACATCTCCCGCCTGTCCCTTATTATCCGTCTGAAGTCTTATAATCAATTTTGCGCTTTTATCAGAAAGTTTTGGTTCCAAACGTTCGATAATTTTGATTGCCGCTAATGCACCCTTATCGTAATTGAATTTTTCATTTTCGTTCAAAGAGCTATAAAACCTCTGAGCAGTTTGCATTTGCTGACTATTCTCAAGTGTTACTTCCACTTTTTCCTGAAACTTTTCAAACAAAGCATGTGCACATGCGTATTCAAATGCTTTTCCTGTCTCTGTTTGCTTACCGCTTTTTGCCATCCTGAATTGCGCTTGTCAGGACTCCGTAAAGATGTGTCGCAATGATTTCAGCAAGTTTAACCGGAACAGCATTTCCAATCTGCTTATATTTCGATGTTAAGTCTCCGTAAAATTCCAAATCTGCCGGAAAGGTCTGAATAGCAGCAGCTTCTTGCCAGCTAAAGCGTCTGGTTTCACCTTCGCTGCCAAACTTCCACAGATCTTTGCTCACCTTCTGCATATCAGGAGATCCCGGCCATAATGTAACCTGCTTCGCCATTGCGGGAATTGTGTAGGACACATCATCCCAATTGCGCTTTCGATTTCGACTCATATATCGGCTACTATACGGCGCATTGCAAACATCATCCGGTGAAGGTGCGGGTATATTCTTCAATGCTTCTCTCATCGTAACACGATAACTTCTAGGTCTTGGATATTCAAAGCCACGAATTCCCAAATTTTTCCTAAACCCAACGATAATGACCCGTTCTCGATCTTCGGGGACTTCATAGTCCCGAGCATTCAGCATTTTATAGTACACATCATACCCACAATCCGAAAACTCAGCCACGATTGCATCAATAACACTGCCGCTTCCCATACTCAAAAGACCTTTGACATTCTCACCAACAAACATCATCGGTTTTTTTGCCTTTACAATCCGAACATAATGCTTATATAAAGCATTCCTAGAATCATCAAGCTTTCTCGGTCCACTCAGTGAAAACCCTTGACAAGGAAAGCCTCCAAGTATAATATCTGCATCCGGAATCTTAGAGACGTCAACTTTTGCTACATCAGCACACACAACCTTTGCGGTACTCCATTTCTCATGAGTTTTACAGGCATCCGGTTCAAAATCATTAGCCCAAATCGTCCTAAAGCCAGCTCTCTCGAAGCCCATATCAAGACCCCCAGCTCCCGCGAAAAGGCTAATTGCCGTAAATTCTCTCACGGTACAAACTCTCCTTTACTTAAAATACGCCATTACACCCATAATCGGTCGTATGGTCTTTGATATTATAGCA
>CAVBHI010000114.1:0-2200 GCA_963595115.1 bacterium | reverse complement strand
GTACCCAGCTCTCGAAACAGCGTCCCGCCAAAAAACACATCAATCACCTGCAAGCCGCGGCAGATGCCGAGCACCGGCTTTTCCTGTTCGCAAAAGCAGCGCAGCAAGTCACGCTCTCGTTCGTCCCGCTGTTCGTCCACACTTACTGCCTGTCCGCTGATCGCCTGCCCGTAGAACGCAGGGTGAATGTCCCCGCCTCCGGATAGAATCAATCCATCCATACGCTCTGCCAGCTGTTCCGGATCGCCGTGGCAGCCGTCCAGCACACCAATTGCACCAACCTGCTGCAGTGCTCGCGCATACAGCTCACTCTGCGCCGTCTGGCGGCTTCGTTTGCCGGGCGTCGTTCCCGCTGATACCAGTATAACAGTATTCTCCGTTTTTTTCACCTCCCTTTTTCGCTTTGTTCTTTAGAATGCCACAGTTTTTTTGCGATTTCCATCGAACCAGGGGTGCATCAAAAAAGTGGAAAATGCGGACTATTTCTGCCGATCAGGGCTGTATCATCCTTAACATCATTTACACGTTCTCCTCTATTCGTCACAGCTTTGGTATATCCCTTATTTTCTCGACTGCCTAAGCCAAGCAGCTTGCATTCCCTATGCATCCTATTCCGTAAAAGTGTGTCGCATTCCTTCCGAAAGCAAAAAACAGAAGCACCATCTCGGATGCTTCTGCTCTGTCTTATCCTTCGGTTGTCTCTTTGATTTCCTCCGCGCGATGAATGGATATGTTGCTGCACCGCTGCTCAAGAAATCGTTGGCATTCTTCCGGCTTGCCGTCCACAAACGAGTGTGGACTCAACAGAACATCCCGTCCCTTGCCGGAGGTCAGCACCCATACATGCGGCAGATAATAAATCGCCGTAATGTCCCTGTACTCTACACGACTCAGCACTCCACCGATTCGCTGTTCAATATGTCCGCCCATCGTCACCGAAATCGGCACGGATTTGCCAAGGTCGCGCTCTACCTTCTTTTTCCTGCGAGACGGCGTGACCAGCTGTGCCGTCACCACAATAAACAGACACAGGGCAAAGACAAGTGCCGAGGAAATATTTCCGTTACGCACTGAGCTGATTACGGCAACCGCCGCCAAAATGATAATCAGTGCGCCGCCCTTCCACGGTCTGCGCCGCAGGACAATCTCCAGATACTCCATCAGCATATTATCTGTCGTCTCAAACTGATTTTTGTAATGTGCTGCCACAGCTCTCATCTCCTTACGTTGTTATTCTGCCTTAGACACAATCCATGCATCCGGTACATGGCGTCCTCGCTTTGAATCCGCCGACGAGGAGCGCGTAATCGCTCGTCCGTCATAATACATCAGCGAGGACGAACCACCGTCCAAATTGCACGCCTGATACGCACCATACTTATACAAAATATCCGACAGATCACCCAACGTGATACCAACGGAATACCCCGGCTGACGTCCGTCCACCACTGCCAGCATCATCTGTCCGTCCTTTGTCTGGCCGATAACCGAACGCGGCTGTAAGCCCCAACCGGACGAACCGCTGATAAGCAGATCACCATCCAAAATCAATACCGGATCGAATTGTACCGCCTCACGCGCATTGCGCGGCTTTTTATCCGACACATTCAGCTGATTCTCTTCATTCAGGCTGATAACCTTCATCGAACAGCCCTCTCGTCCGCGCAGACGCTTTCCGCCTGAAAAAATCATACCATACGCTTCACCGCCGTTGCCCGTACCATTCGGGTCGTAAAAGCCGCTGGCATTGATGCCGAGAATCGCATTGTTGCTTTGCACAATATCCTGAACAAACTCCCCTTCCGAGCCAAGCGCATCGCTTGCCGCAACACTGACCTGCGAAGCGCATTTAACCAACGCCATTTTTCCGTAATACGAATCGCCCTTTAGCGTGACAATAACAATGCCATTGCGCGTGTCCAGCACACAGACGGAATCCCCCTTCGTTGTTCGGATGCCGGTATCCTTGTCGTCATAATCCGCTTCATCAATATAAAGATAGCCCTCGCTGTCAATGCAGGAGCTGCCATGCTTCTTCAAATAGCTTTTCAGCGTGTCCCAATCAATTTCCGAATAATACGTCTTAAAATCCGATTTGAGCTGCTCCCACGGACGAATCGCTTGGGTATAATCAATCGTTACCTCTGTGTCCGTACTCCATGAGCTGGACAACCCCTTCTGCTCCTGTTCAATTACCGAC
>CAVBHI010000113.1:0-2332 GCA_963595115.1 bacterium | reverse complement strand
TCCGCCGTCTCCGGCTGCAGGTTCCACCATGTCGGCGGATTGTGGAAATAGCCGATCGGCTCGCCGACTGCATAGAATACAACCGCCGTTGCCGTACCGGCGCAGGTTACCATGGCAACCCACGTAAACATACCGTGCTTAATTTCCGCGTTTTCGCCGCCGACCTTTTTATTGCCGACCGGCGTTGCGCAGACAACAAAACATAGAATAACGATCAGACCGGTGATCAACATCATAAACCAACCGGTGGTCTGCGTTACCGCGTTATACATCGCCGTCATAACCTTGACAAAGGAAGAGTTAAACGCGTAGCCGTAGCCAATCATAAATAACAGAATGATAATGCCCGGCCAGAAAATAATCTTATTTATCTGGAGTTTGCTTTTCATAATTGCCCTACTTTCTTTATCAAAAGCCCCAAAAACACCGCGCGTGTCGCGGATATTCGCTGTTCCTCGCGGAACGGAAACAGCAGCCGAGGACACCGTGTGGACAAACCAAACGAATGCCCCCAGCTGCTATTCGTCAATAAACAGTGTGTCTCAAAATGCGGAGACTCCCCACCGTATCATGCTGTTTGCAAAGCGCAAGTTCGAGCAGCTTCTTTTAACGACCACGGAGACCCAGACCCAGTTCCTCGCGCAGATATTTAATGCTCTCCTCGCAAGCCTTGAGCTCCTTCTCCTGCGCAACCTCCAGCGTATCCTGACCGATTTCCCATTCAACCTCAAAGTTGATGCAATCCAAGCACTCCGGCGCTCTCTGAAGCTGGAGCAGCGTCTTCTTGCAGTCAACGTCGCCGGTGCCGAGCGCTACGCCCTTAAAGTGTGCGCCGTCCTGATCGCGAATCAGGATGTTGTCACAGAAGTGTACACAATAGGTATACGGAGCCAGAACGCGGTCGGAATACTCCGGACTCTCCAGCACGGAGAAAGAGTTGATGTTGTCCAGGCAAGCGCCGCAGAGCGGATGTCCAACCTGCTCAACAACCCAGATGATCTCGTCTGCAAATGTCTCGGTATGGTTTTCCACCGCCAGACGAATACCGGTGCGCTCGTACTCCGGCAGGGCTGCCTTAATCTTATCAACAACGTCGCACAGCTGACGCATTACGTCCGGATGGAACTGGCTGCCGTACAGCGGCTTCGGACGGCGGATATCCAGACTGAATTTAACAACCTTTGCACCGATTTGCTCTGCAACCCATGCTGCATCTTCAAACGTCTCGTTCAGGCGCGGATCAAACTCCTCGTCCAGCGAACAGTTGAATTCCAGATACAGACCGTGGTCTTCCGCTGCCTTCTTAACCTTCGCCAGCTGCTCCGGCTCATGACTCTGCAGGTCAACGTTCGTAATGTGCAGACCGTCCAGCTGCCAGCCAACCGCCAGATCCATTAACTTGAAGATGTCAATCTTCTGATCGCGGTAATCGCCGACAAAGCCCCAGTTTTGACCGCAGCCGTTCAGGTGCAGTGTGTAAGAATGCATACCAAGCTTAAACTTACGATCGAGATTCATCAACATAATAATATCCTCCTAAAATCATACGGTGAGTCCGGCATTCCCTCTCTTTTTATGCCCGACCTTTTTGGAATATGTGTGTATTGCATCCAAGCCTTCCTTCCTAAGCTCGGATACCATCGCTGTGCACTTGCCGAGTGCATCAGGCGATTTCTCTTTTATCTCGGTTGCCCCTTATGCAACGCTTACTCTACCGAGATGTCTTACATCATCGGCTTCACCTCTTTCGTTCGGAAAATGCTCTTTCTTTATTGTATTAAGCGGTGTGTGTTGTCTTGCTTTCTGCCTATATATTCAGCAATCGCCGTGCCATTTTTTGATTTTTATCACAATTTTTATTTTCAATTGCTCTATTTTGTGCAATTTATTCTGATATTGTCCGTTCATTTTGTGCACATCGTCCACGCTCATTGCATCCGCACTTTCCCACGCAAATATCTTTGCATTTTGTGTGAAAAAATCAGGCAAAAATATTTGCTCTCATTATTTGTTACAAATTATTCATGAAACGCGTTTCGCTTTTCCATAATACGTTCTTCTTTCCAGCACATTCTCCTCCAGGCAACCGCAACAAAGATTGCCGTGCAAATATATTTGCTGTAAATTCCTTTGTTGGGATTCCAGCCCGTTCGATGTGTGCAAATAATTTTGCCCCTTTCTTTTTCTCTATCTGCAATAATATTTGCTCCGTTGTATTTATTCAAATTTTCAGCTGTTTTTCACATTTTCTCTGTTTTAACACCACTCCATTCGCATATCATTCGCCACACCTGTACTGCAACATTCTTTGCCGTGCAACAATTTTTGCATA
>CAVBHI010000112.1:0-11665 GCA_963595115.1 bacterium | reverse complement strand
CTACAGCATCGTACAGCGCCAAATCCGCTTCCTTATCCGACTTCGAGATGGTCAGATTCTCACCGTCGCCGGTCAGATACCAGTAAACGGTTTCGGTGGTCGTGTAGCTCCACCACCAGTATCTGTGCTGAACCTTTTCTTCGGTTGTCGTGTACAGCTTCGCGTCATAGTGCCAGACAAACGGCTCGTCCGACAGAATCAGCTCGCCGTCCGCGAAGGACAGATACTGTTTGTCGGCGTTCTGAACAAGCCAGCCAGCCTGCTCTTCGTTCCAGGTGAAGGTATACTCGCCATAGCTCTGTCCATGGATGCGCATTTCGTGCGTACCCTTGGAAATCTTGACCTGCTCACTGCCCGTGCAGATAATCTTGGGCTTGTAGGTCAGAACGCTGGTCAACGGTCTGTTGCCAACCTTGAAGGAAATGTCTTCCCTATAGCCATCGTAGTACGCCTTTTTCAGACCGTTGCAGCCGATAAACGCATTCGGACCAATGGTGGTTACAGTGCCCGGAATCGTAATTTCCTCCAGGGTAGTGCAGTATCTAAACGCTTCCCGGGCAATGGTTGTTACCTTGCAGCCATCCAGCTCGGACGGAATTTCTACCTTTTTATCCTTGCCGTTGTACTTCGCGATGGTCACTTCATTCTTGTCACTTACCTTATAGATGTAATCACCGGAGGTATAATATATATTGCTGACTTTCAGCAGCGGATCGTTGTTTTCCCCGATGTTTTGCTTCAGGTTATCCCAATCCGTTTTTGTACCGCCGTATTCTACGGTCTTCAGGGTAGTGCAGTCCTTGAACGCTTCCGCGTCAATGCTTGTTACCTTGCAGCCATCCAGCTCGGACGGAATTACTACTATCGTACCCTCGCCGTTGTACTTCGTGATGGATACTTCGCCCTCATCATTCACCTGATAGGTATAATTACCGGAGGTATAATATCTGGCAGCATCCGTCAGCGCATCATTATACACGCCGACATTATCCTGTAGCTTCTCCCAATCTGCTTTTGTACCACTATAGTATACCTTTTTCAGTGAATCGCAGCCAAAAAACGCATTGGAAGCAATGGACGTGACGCTCTTCGGCAGTGTGACCGAGGTCAGCGCCGTGCACGAATAAAACGCAAACGCGTCGATGCTGGTCACGCCGTCCGGAATCACGACAGAAGTCATCGTGCTTTCCTCAAACGTGCTAATGCCGATGCTGGTTACCTTGCAGCCATCCAGCGTTGCCGGAATTTTTACCTTTTCATCCGTACCCATGTACTTTACAAGGGACACTTCGTCCTTGTCATTCACCTGATACATATAACCGTCGGAGGTATAGTATATGCTGGCATTCGTCAGCGGATCATTGTTTTCCCCGGTTTTGCTCGTCAGGTTCTCCCAAGCTGTTTTCGCACCGCCATAGTATATTCTTTCCAGTGAGCCACAGTCACCAAACGCACCCTCGCCAATCGACGCGACGCTCTTCGGAAGTGAAATCCAGATCAGATTGTTGTTGTTTTCCGCAAACGCATTCTTGCCGATGCTCGTTACGCCCTCCGGAATGACAACGGAAGTCACCGCTGTTTTTGCAAACGCATTCTCGCCAATGCTCGTTACCGGATTGCCGTCCAGCGTTTCCGGAATTTCTACCGCAGTGTCCGTGCCGCTATAGGAAATCACACTGGCTTCCTTCGCGTCATTCAGCTGATAGACGTAATTGCCGGAGCGATATGTCTGGAATAATACGTTCTTATTATTCCTCACGGTTTGGTTGCGTATCGCGAATTTAATTTTTTGATACTGATCCTGTGTTCCGCTGTAGTATACCGCCTTAATGCCCTCACAGCCTTCAAAAGCTGCTTCGTCGATGGTTTTTATGCTTACCGGAAGCTCCACCCAAGCGATCTTGTTGCAGATTAGAAAAGCCTGTTTACCGATAGTAGTCACCTTGCTCGGAATCTTGAGCGAAGTCAGACCGATGCAGGTTCGGAATGCTTGATCACCGATGCTGGTCACGCTGTCCGGAATCGTAATCGAGGTCAGCGCCTGGCAAGCACAGAATGTATAATTGTCTATCTTTTCCAAGCCCTTCGGAAGCTTTACAGAAGGTATGTTTTTACAGTTTTGGAATGCACCCATACCGATGCTGGTCACACTGTCCGGGAGCGTAATCGGGGAGGTCAGCGCATCGCACATATAAAACGCACTTTGACCGATGCTCGTCAGGCTCTTTGGAATTGTGACAGAGGTCAGAGACCTGCACTTAAAAAACGCACTATTACCAATACTGGTCACGCTGTCCGGAATCACGACAGAAGTTACTGTTTTTTGCTCAAACGCGCTGTCACCAATGCTTGTGACCGGCTTGCCGCCCATTTCATTCGGAATTGTTACTGTTGTATCTGTGCCGGTGTAAGCAACGATATTCGCTTCGTCCGCATCGGTAATGCCATAGATATACCCATCGGATTCCGTGAGCTTAAACACCTTTTCCGCATCTTCCAGCGGCTGATTATTCTCTCCATGCGTTACCTTGTTCCACTCGCTTTCCGTACCGCCATAGACAATCGTCTCCAGCGCCGTGTTTTCAAAAGCGTTTGAACCGATATTCGTCAAGCCTCGCGGAAGCGTGACCTTTGTCAGACTGGTGCAGCCGCTAAATGTATTGCGTCCAATGCTCGTTATCTTGTCGGGTATTGTGATTTCGGTCAGACCGGTGCAGTTCTGAAACGTTCCCATACCAATGGACGTGACATTGTTCGGAAGCGTAATCTCCTTCAGACTGGTGCAGCCGTTAAATGCGCCTGCCACGATACTATTCAAGCTGTCCGGAAGAGTAATTTTTGCTAAGTTGGAGCAGTCAGAAAACGCAGCGTTGCCGATGCTTGTCACGCCCTCTGGAATTGTCACCGAGGTCACGGTCGTATTGTCTTTAAATGCGCCATCGCCAATACTGATGATCTTCTTGCCATCCAGCTCCGCCGGAATTTCAATCTCGTCATCCGACCCTTTATACAGGGTAATCCGAATGCCGCTACCATCCGGCTGAGAACTGTAGAGGTCGCTTTCCTCCTCTGCGTATGTTATCTTTGCCTGTAGCAGCAAGTCATTGCATTTCCCGATGTTGTTTTTCAGAGCGAGCCACTTTTTTTTCGTTCCGCCGTAGTTTACTCCTGACAGTGAAGCTTCCCTAGAGTCCTCGCCATAATACTCCGCTTTATAAAAAGCGCACTCTCCAATAGCCTTTATGCTTTTTGGAATTGTGACTTCCTTCAGGGAAAAACATTCGTAAAATGCATAGTCGGAAATGGTCTTCACGCCTTGCTTAATCGTGACGGAGACGAGATCCGAATGCGCGAACGCCGCTCTGCCGATGCTGGAAACTCCGCCCGGAATCTCGATCGAGGAGTTTAAGAAGGAACCGAAGAAAGCTTCGCAGTCAATTGTCTCCAAGCTATCCGGCAGCACAATCGAAGTGATATGACAATACATAAATGCTTCAAAGCCAATGCGGGTCACACCCTCCGGAATCTTGACGGAGGAAAGCGACTTGCTTCTTCCAAATGCCAGACTGCCGATGCTGGTTACGCTTTTGCCGTTCACTGTGTCAGGAATCGCAATATCAGTCGCTTCGCCGGTATATCGAATAACGCGCGCCTGATCTCCAAGATCCTCGTAGATAAAATTATCGTATTCAAAACCTTTATACGTAGCCTGTTCAAGAATCGCCGACAGCGGCTCGTTGCCCGTTGTTTCGATCGACAGATCCTCTTTTCTGCCACCATAAGTCATAGTTTTCAGCGCCGTGCATCCTTTAAATGCATTCGCGTTGATCCGAGACACCGAGTAGGGAATCGTTACTTCCGTCAGGGCAGAGCATCCAGAAAACATATTTTCAGAAATTTCACTTACGCTATCCGGAAGCGTGACCGAGGTGATTTCTTTATTTTGAAAAGCCCCTCCTGCAATCATATCAACCGGATAGCCGTCAATGGTATCCGGAATGACAACCTCCGTTGCATCACCTTTGTATCCGGTAATCTTAATAGAGTATGTGTATCTGGTATAGTCTTCAACAACCGTATAGTCGAAGTCCGACGCTGGGTTTGCCTCCTTCACAGTCGAATTCGTTTCCGTGCTGTTGCCCGACGAACCATTTGTGTCCGAAACGACCGCAATGGCATTTTGATTGTCATCGGGCACGCTAATCTCCGCCGCCAGCGCCGCCGGTGACAGGATACTCGCTGTCATACTCAGCGCCAACAGACCGCTGCATACTTGTTTTTTCATGTTTCTCCTCCCTTTTGTCACGTGTCTATCGTTCGATAGCGTTTCTGTTTCATCTGAATTGTAACGCATTTTTGAACGAAAAACAAGATTTCTTATAGAAGTTGCCTATCTTGTCTCAAGATTTTGATGATAACGTCAGGCTTGTTGACGGTTCGTGTGCTGAGAAACGGTATCGTTATTTTTTCTTTCCCTTGATCGGTGGGTCGGGGTAGCATTCCTCCGCCAGCAGATGCGCGTAATCTGCCAGCATTTGCGACATATCCGCCAGCAGGAGCAGATTTGTAAACAGCGCATCGCGGTCGGTGGAGGATACCTCCGCCATCAGCTGTTCGGCGCTGTCCTTCATGCTTTTGCGCAGCGCCTCCCGCCGCTCCAAATAATCACAATAGCTTTTTTCCAGATGCTCCGGGTCATCCAGGGCGCACAGCACGCGCTTGATCTGGGCGATGGACAGGGTATTTTTCAGCCCGTAAATCGCAATCATCTCCATGATATGCTGCTTGCTGTATTTTTTTCCCTTGACCGGACTGATAAGCCCCGCCTTGCTGTAATTGTGAATCATGGTGCGCGTCAGCGGGGGCTGTCCGTCCTCCTGCGCGCCCACATGCTTTTCCATCAGGGTGATAATTTGGTCAATATACAATTCCAGCTCTGGAATCTGCTCCGGATCAAGTGTGCCGCGGTTCATGCTCTGCGCTAAAAGCTGCATCAATTTGTTATCCAATGGTCTTTCACATCCTCCGATTCGTTGGTATCTTTGAGTATACGGTACGTGTACGGGAAAAGCAAGCGCTTTGTCCGGCGCGTCCGGTTGGAAGGAAAAAAGAAAGGGGAAATGCGCAGACGGCATTTCCCCCATTCCTTTGCAAGGCGATTATCGAACCTGATCCAAGGTGGTCGATACGCTGTGTTTGATCGGCTTCCATTCGACCTTGCCGAACATTGCGGCGATGGAGATCGGAATATAAGTCATCATAAACAGCGGGTAAGTAAAGGTATACAGTACGCGTTTTCCAAACGGGCACTTGATTTTTTTCCACTCGGTAAGCATGGTAAATGCGCCCATGATAAACAGCGCCAAATAATACATACCAAACCATGTGATCAGCTCATAGATCATGCGATGCATCAGGTTCGGCATAAAGACCGGTCCAAAGACGGAATAGCCCAAAAGAATCAGATCCGCCGCCAGAACCGCAATTGTGACCAGAATAGACGGAACGATGGTCATTGTCAAATCAAAGCAGGTGAAGCGTCGCTGCGCCTTTGTCGGGCAGGGTACGCCGCGGCTGAGCGTGCGTCCGTACTTGAGGACAATCTGATAGAAGCCGCGACTCCAACGCATACGCTGATGCCACGACTGACGGAAGGTCGTCGGCTGTTCGTCATACAGCATTGCCGCGCCGCAATAGCCGATGCATTCGCCGCGGATAACGCTGTCTACCGTGAATTCAATATCCTCGGTCAGCGTGTGGTAATTCCAGCCATTTCGCTCACGAATGACCTCGCTGGCAACCAGAAAGCCGGTGCCGGAGACCGCACAGCTGGTGTGCAGCATCATACGGGCGTTATTCAGGAACTTCGCCTCGCGCAGGAACGCAATGGCATAGCCGCCTGCGATCCAGTTCGCACCGAAGTTCTTGGAATTGCGATAGCTTGTCATGACGCGATAGCCCTGACAGAACGTCTTGTTCATCTCGGCAAAGTAGTGCTCATCCAGCAGATTGTCCGCGTCAAAGATAATATATGCATCAAAATAATCATCGCCGAAGGTTTCCGCAATCTTCTGGAACGCATAGGTCAGCGCATAGCCCTTGCCGACCTGCTGCGAATTAAAGCGCTCGAACACCGTTGCACCGTGCTGACGCGCGACCTCCGCCGTGTTGTCCGTGCAGTTATCCGCAATGACAATAATATGACGCATTTCCTCCGGATAATCCTGCCCGTTGATGGTGTTCAGTAATTGCCCGATGACATTTGCCTCATTGCGCGCCGAAATCAGCGCGGCAAAGCGATGCGGAACAACGTCTACCTCCGGCTGCTTTCCCCGACGCAGCTTGCGATAACCGTCGTGCAGCAGGACAAAAACCAAGTATCCCATCTGATACGAATACAGGATGCCGACGATCAACAGAAGTATGCCGCTGGTATCAATCCAAAGGTGCATGATGAATTCCCTCCTCTTCGCTTCCGTCTCCCCCCAAAAGGAAACCGATTTCCGTTTTTTTATATCTTTGAATATAACACTGAAAAAAATGACTTTCAAGTGCTTCCGATTCATTTTTTGCAATTTCTACTGTTCTGCTAAATAACAGATTGATTTTCACCAAATTTCAGCTAACTTTTTCCCAATCTCATATGGGGCAGAAGCGCCGTTTGCACTGCGTGTGCGCGGGATATACGCGGACAGAAAAGCGCGCCGCAAAACGTATTCCGTCAGCAGCGCGCCCTGTTGTGTCGTTTTTTTTACTGTGCAGAGCCGCCAGCAGAGCCGTCGGCTACCGAACCGGAGCCTTCCGAGGAAACCAGCGGGTCGGTGACGAAGCCAAGATAAGTGTTGACATTCTTCAGCGTAATCTTATCGTACTCATCGGTGGTCTGTACATCGAGCTTGTCGATGTAGTCCTGAAGCTCGTCGTTGACCAGCTCCTGACCGATAACCGTCTTGAGGGTGGTGTCGCTGTCGCTGCTGCTGGAATTGCCCATGTAGCAATCCGGATCGGTCAGCGCATCCTCATCCAGCGGCAGACGCTCAATGATAAACCAGCCATAGCCCTTATAGTAGACCAGCTTGTCGGTCGTCTCGTTTTCCTTCAGCTTCTTGACTGCCTTCTCATACGGCTCGACCATCGAGTTTTCCGTGAAGTAGTAGCCATTCTTGTTCTGCGCACTGTCGTCGTTGTACTTCTTCCACAGCGTATCAAAGTCCTCGCCGTTCTGCAGCTTCTTCAGAACCTTTTGCGCCTTCTTCTTTGCCTTCTTCTTATCGGCGCCGGTCAGCACATTGCCGTCCTCGTCGCAGTCGGAAATCAGAATGGACTTCGCGTGCAGGTAATTCTTCTTAAAGTTCTTGGTGATGTCGCCGTTGTCATAGTACTGATCAATGATGCCGTCCTCCAGCTTGAGAATCGCACAATCCTTGTCAAACAGCTCCTCGGTATAACCCATCTTGTTGAGGTAGGTCGTCCACGGGTCTTCCTTGCCCTTGACCGTATACGCAACCCAACGCTTGAAGCTGTCGCTGTAAGCGCCGGTGTATTCCATATTGGACTTCTTGGTCTCCTTCAGCTCCTTCTTCTGATCCGAGGTCAGAGAAACGCCCTTGTCGTTTGCCATATTCTGAAGCGCACGCAGGGACTTGATTTGATTGGTTGCCGACTCCTTCAGGTTGTTGAAGCTGTCCTCGTCCGCAAACATCGAAGCGTCTACTTCCATGCCGTACTGGGAATACATCTGCTCATAATAATAGATGTTGTACACGATGTATGCCGCCAGCTCGTTTGCCGGAACATCCTCACCGTCTACCGTCATGACGGTCTGTGTGTTGTTTTCGCCGCCCTTCGAGCTGCTGCCGCAGCCGACAAGTGCCGTCAGGCACATGACACCTGCCATCAGCATTGCAAGTATACGTTTCTTCATTCTATCTCTCCGTTCTGAATCAATGATAAAATCTTGGTTATAGGAAACCGTCTGTTATTATACCACCGAATTCCATTTCTCTCAATGAAAAAACGGTGAAATTTTGTGTACTTATTGTGAATTCTCCGAAATCACGGCATAATCCGCCACCAGATCGCGCGCCATATCCAGCGCTTTTTCTCCCTTGCGCAGCCGCAGCGAGACGTAGGGACTGCTGCCTGCATTGAGCATCAGCCGTCCCTTATGCTTGGGATCGGCGCACAGCAGCGCCAGCCGACGGAAGTCCGCCTGCGCCCAATACAGGTTCAAATGGGTTGCGGTCTGCTTGATTTCGGTGATGCCCTGCGCCGCCGCCCGCGAGCGCAACAGCGCAATATCACACAGCGCGACCGCAGACGCCGGAGGCTCGCCCCAGCGGTCGATCATCTCATCGAGCATATCCGCCCGCTCGTCCTCGGTGTGAATCATGGCAATACGGCGGTACAAATCCACGCGCTGTCCGTCGTCTGCAATATAGCGTTCCGGAATGTTGGCGGAGAGCAGGAGGGACGCGGCGCATTCCACACGCGGCTTTGGCGTTTCGCCTTTTTCCTCCAGAACCGCTTCCTCCAACAGCTTGAGATAGAGATCATAGCCGACCGTCATCAGATGTCCGGATTGCTCCGGACCGAGCACATTGCCCGCGCCGCGAATTTCCAGGTCACGCATGGCAATCTTAAAGCCGGAGCCAAATTCGGCAAACTCCCGCACAGCGTTCAGACGCTTTTGTGACAGCTCGCTGAGTGTCTTTCCGCGCCGGAAGGTAAAATAAGCAAACGCGTGCCGTGCGGAGCGTCCGACACGTCCGCGCAGCTGATGCAGCTGAGACAGTCCCATGTAATCGGCATCCTCAATAATCAACGTGTTGACGTTGGGAATGTCAATGCCGGTCTCAATGATGGTGGTGCACACCAGAATATCAATTTCGCCGTCGCTCATGCGCGTCATGACCTTGGAAAGCTCACGCTGGCTCATTTTGCCGTGTGCCACAGCAACCTCGGCATCCGGCAGCTGCCTTTGCAGATCCGATGCAATGCGCTCGATATTTTCCACACGATTGTGCAGATAATAGCTCTGTCCGCCGCGATACATCTCCCGCCGCAGCGCGTCTATCACCACGCCGTTATCGTATTCCATCACATAGGTTTGTACCGGATGACGGTCGTGCGGCGGCTCTTCCAATACCGACATATCGCGAATACCGGACAACGCCATATTCAAGGTGCGTGGAATTGGTGTTGCCGACAGCGTCAGCACATCGACCTGCCGTGAAATCTCTTTGAGCTTTTCCTTATGTGTGACGCCGAAGCGCTGTTCCTCGTCCACAATCAGCAGACCGAGGTCATGAAATTCCAAGCCCTTGTTAAACAGCTTGTGCGTGCCGATGAGCAAATCGATATCGCCGCGGCGGACGCGTTCCATGATAATTTTCTGCTCCTTGGCGCTCTTAAACCGGCTGAGCATCTCGATTTTTACCGGCCAGCCGGAAAAACGCTGCACCGCCGTCAGGTAGTGCTGACGGGCGAGAACGGTGGTCGGCACGAGAATGGCAGCCTGCTTGCCGCCCAAAACGCACTTCATGGCGGCGCGCATCGCCACCTCGGTCTTGCCAAAGCCGACATCGCCGCACAGCAGGCGATCCATCGGGCGGGCAGATTCCATATCCGTCTTAATTTCCTCGGCACAGCGCAGTTGATCCTCGGTCTCCTCGTATTCAAACGCGGACTCAAAGTCGTGCTGAAACGCATCGTCCTTCGGAAAGGCGAAGCCAACCTCCTGTTCGCGCTGGGCATACAGCTGAATCAGCTTGCCTGCCAGCTCCTTTGCCGCTGCCTTTGCCTTGTGCCGCGCCTTTTGCCATTCCGTGCCGCCCAGCTTGTTCAGACGCACATGGCTTTCCTCGCCGCCGCTGCCGATGTATTTGGAAATCAAGTCCAGGCTGGTTGCGGGGACATAGAGAAAATCCGTTCCGGCAAACGCAATTTTGACAAAATCCGCATCATTTCCGTCCACCTTTACACGCTCCATGCCGACAAAGCGTCCGATGCCGTGATGCTCGTGTACGACCAGATCTCCGGGCGTCAAATCGGTATAGCTCTGGACGTGATCGCGGTTGGATTTGCGTCGCTTGCTCTTTTTGCGTGCTGCATGTAGCATCTGTCCCTCGGTAACGACTGCCAGCTTGACCGTGGGAAATTCAAAGCCGGTGGACAGACTGCCCTCCATAATATGCACCGCGCCCTGTGTCGGGAGGACTTCCGTCACCTGTGACGGAACACCCTGCTCATCCAACATGTCGTGCATCGTGCGGCAGCGCGTATCCGAGCTGCACAGCACAATCACACGGTACTTCATCTCTCGATACGCACGGATGTCGGATGCTGCCGCCTCCACACTGCCGCCGTAGGCGGGCAGCTGCTTGGCGGTGATGTCTATCAGCGCACGCGGCGGACACTCGCTGACCGAGGCGAGGAAGGATTCCAGATATATCATGCTGCCGCGATTGAGCTTCTCCGGCAGCTCCGACCATTCGCCGGCAAACGAGCCGATTTTACCATACAGCTCACCGCGCTCCACCAACGCGAGGATGTCCTCCCGCAAACGAAGCTGATAGACGCGGGCGGCTTCGCGAATGGATCGAATGTCCTCCCAGAAAATCAACGCGTCCTCCGGAATGTAGTCCGCCGCCGTTTCTCCGTTGGGATAAATCAGCGGGCAATAGCGGTCAATGGAGGCAAATCCGCTGTTCTGCTCCAGCCGCTCCACGTCGCGGCGCAGGGTTTGATTTAGTTCTGGATGCTTTTTGGCACGGGAGGAGATCAGCTTTTTCAGCTGCTTGACCAGTCCATCCACCCCGTCCGGCGCCATGTCGATGAGCACCTCGCGGTTTGGCAGGCAGGTCAACGAATCAAGGGTTCGCCCGCGCCGCTGTGAGCCGATGTCAAAATACGCCATGGCATCCACTTCATCCCCGAAAAATTCAATGCGCACCGGATTGCCTTCCCCCGGAGCAAAAATATCCAACAAATCGCCGCGCAGGGCAAACTGTCCCTCGCCCTCGACCTGTTCGCAGCGGCGATAACCGGCGCGTACCAGACGCAGCGCCAGCTCATCCAGACGATATTCCTCTCCGCATCGGATGGAAAATGTCGCTTGTTCCATCACCTCCGGCGGAATGGCTGCCGCCAGCAGAGACGGAACAGACAAAATCACCGACGTATGCGTTTCCTTTATATCATGCAGAATGGAAATACGCTTGTGCTCATACTCGCGCGAGGAGGATTCTACGTCATGAAATACGAAATCACGGTAGGGAAGCACAGGAACGCGCTTGCCCAGCAGGGATTCCAGATCGCGTGCAAAGCGGAGGCATGCCGTGTCATCGGCGCACACGATGACCGCCGGACGCTGCAACCGATGCGACAGCGCCGCGACCAAATGTGCGCGGTGAATCGGGGAAAGACCGGTGATTTCGATCGGACTGATGCGCTTGTCGAGATTTTCCCGAATGGAATCGTATTCTTTTAATTCGCAAATCAGATTGGTAATTTGGTTCATAACGTTTTCCTTTTTCCTGTGGAAGATGGAGTTGATAATTTATAACATTAAGCAGTATATTGCTCTATTTGCTTTATGGCATTGATTTTGTTGTTAGAAGTCTAAGTTCATCTTCTTTTTGTGAAAAAAGAAGACGAACCAGAA
>CAVBHI010000111.1:0-3115 GCA_963595115.1 bacterium | reverse complement strand
ATCCGGAAAGGACTGTGCAAAATACATCTGTGCACGGCTGTAGTAGGTCAGATCCGTCTTGTCCACCATTGCAATAATGGTCGGACCCGCTCCGGAAATAAACGCGCCGAGTGCGCCCAGACCCTTTGCGCTGCGCACCACTTCCTCGCCCTGTGGAATCAGCTTAAAGCGATAGGGCTGATGCAGGCAGTCGCCGACGGCAACGCCGATGTTTTTCAGATCGCCGTTGACCATCGAACCGGTCAGCAGCGCTGCACGCGCCAGATTGAACACCGCATCATGATGCGGTATCATCGCTGGTATTGCCGCGCGCGCTTTTTCAGTGGACAGCTCAAACTTCGGGATAAAGGCAACAAAATCCACTTTATCCGCAATCGGGACGCGCACACTCCACACCTTGCCGTATTCCAGCAGCGCCGTACAGAAGCCGCCGAGAATCGCCGGTGTTGAGTTGTCCGGATGTCCCTCAATGCTCGCCGCCAGATCCAGAATATTCTGCTGATCCAGCGGATTGCCCAGCAGGGCATTTGCGCCGAGAATGCCCGCCACCGTGCACGCCGAGGACGAGCCCAAGCCGCGCGTCTGCGGAATCAGACAATCCTCTACAATGCGCATACCGTGCATCGGCTTTCCGCAGATGTCATACACCCGCTTGGCGCACTGATAAATCAGATTGGTCTCATCCGTCGGCACATCGTCTCCGTTGGTCGAGCGAATATCAATCGTATCGCACTCTTCCATCAAAAACGTGTTGTATAAATCAAGCGCAATGCCAATGGAATCGTAGCCCGATCCCATATTGGCGCTGGTCGCCGGAACGGTTACTCGAATCATATCCGTGTTCCTTACAGCACACGCATACAGCTGCGCACCTCACCCAGACCGGCGCACAGCTTTTCCATCTGTGCCGTCGTCAGCTCTTCGGTCAGGCATGCCGCCTCGTCCTTCTTGCCCTTCAGCACTTCTACGCCGCCGCCAAAGACGCGACCCAGCATTTCGGCTGCATTTCTGCCACCCAGACGGACATACCAGCGGGATGCAAACGTATCCATCGGACGCAGCAGATTCTTGCTGCCCTCGCCCCAGCCAATTTCACGGCGTGTCTTTTGGTGGCGTGCACAGTCAATCAAATCCGCTACGACAGCGGATGCCGTTGCCAGCTTGCCTGCACCCTGACCGTAATACATGGACTCACCCAGCATGTCGCCCGTGACCATGATCGCATTGAATACGTCATCCACGCACGCCAGCGGACTGCTCTTCGGGACGAGATGCGGTGCAACAAAGGCATAAATCGAGCCGTCGTCATTGAGCACGGCACGACCCAGCAGCTTAACCACGCAGTCCGCCTGATCGGCAAACCGAACATCATCCAGCGTAATCTTGGTGATACCCTCGGTCGAAACCTGATCCGGATCAATATTGTCGCCATACGCAATGTCGGAGAGAATGCTGATTTTACGGCAGGCATCAATACCGTCTACGTCAGCGGACGGATTTGCCTCGGCGTAGCCCTTTTCCTGCGCTTCCTTCAGTGCCTCGTCAAAGGACAGTCCGGCACGAATCATACGGGTCAGGATATAGTTGGTTGTGCCATTGAGAATACCGGCAATCTGCTGCATATGGTTTGCCGTCAGGCACTGCAGCATCGGACGGATAATCGGGATACCGCCGCCAACCGATGCTTCAAACAGATAATTGACGTTCTTTTTCGCCGCAATCTGAAGCAGCTCTGCGCCATGGGTGGCAACCAGCTCCTTATTGGACGTAACCACATGCTTGCCCGCCTCCAGGCAGCGCTTGGTGAATTCATAGGCTGCGCCTTTTCCGCCCATCACCTCTGCAACCAGTGCGATCTCCGGATCGTTTTCAATGATTGCGAAGTCCTTGATAAATTTCTCTTGGAATGGATATTCCGGAAAATCGCGCAGGTCAAGAATATACTTTACCTCAATACCCTCTCCTGCGTTTTTGGCAACGACGTCTGCATTCTTATCCAGAATTTCATATACGCCCGAGCCAACCGTACCAAAGCCCATAATTGCGGCCTTCAACATTGTGGTTCCTCCTTTATTTCCGCTACACTATTCTCCTGCTATGATCTCGACGCGGCTCACGCCGTCCGCCTGACGGATCGCCTCCATCAGCTCCTCTACCGAACCGTTCATCACACCGGTTCGCGCAGAGATTGTCACCGAAGCCTGTCCATTTACCGGAATGGTCTGATTAATCGTCAGGATATTCGCCCCAAACTGAGCGAAAATGGTTAAAATATGAGACAGCAGACCCGCTTCATCGCTCAGGAGCATATGGAACGTGACGATGCTGTGTGTGGATGCTTCAAAAAACGGTTTGATGCCGTCCTTATATTTATAATACGCACTTCGGCTGAGCCCAACCTGTTGTGTCGCTTCACCCACGGTGCGAACCGCGCCGCCCTGCAGCAGCCGATTCACCTGTGCTACCTTCAAAAAAACATCAGGAAGCAGAGAAGCTTGGACAATAAAATACTTTGGCTGTCGCTCCATCTGATCGCTCCTTCTTGTCCTTCCACAAAAAACATTTGTTTTCAGTCGGTGTAACTATGATACCATATCCATTTCCGCAATTGCAACCCCCATTTTCACAATATTGCGAGAAATCCGGGCAGCATTTTGGGCGTTCTTTCGCAACGCAGTGCTTTTCGCGAACATTTCTGACGAAACCCATTCTTTTGTGCGCGGACGCAGGCTTGTTTGCCGCCGATTCACAGGGCAATACGAAACCCCTCCTGCCTGCGCAAGAGGGGTTTCGTTCCTATTCGGTTGTTATTCTCCTCCGCTGAAATCGGAGTCGGAGCCCTGATCCGGAGTCTGCTCGGAATCCTGATCCGTTACCTGCGTTACCTCGCCGTCCTCGTAAATCCAATTGGTTACCTTGTCATTGGAATCCGTGACGCGGATATAGAAGGTAGTGATCTCCTCCTTGCTGGTGAAGCAAGTGCCGGTTTCGTAGGCTTCGCCGTCCAGCGAATACTCGACCGTTTCTACATCGACACCCTCGCCGGTTGCCGAGATGTTTGCCGTCCAAGTGGTTGTCGGGCGGCACCACCACCACCAACCGCTGCGGGTGGTAT
>CAVBHI010000110.1:0-11382 GCA_963595115.1 bacterium | reverse complement strand
CTACCACAAAACACTCCCTTGTTCACATTTTATTTACTCATGCGTTTGTCGTGACAAAATCCGCACAATTAGCCGCGCCTTTTTTGGTATTCTGTCGGTGTCCCTGCAAATCTCCGTGTACCATGCCCATTTTCCTTGCATATTCCTCAGATTTTCCTTCTTTTGTTTCTTAACATTTTGTTCGCTTTGCGTTCCGCTTCTCCGCGCGTCTTTCCATCCGCTGGAATGTTTTTCTCCTCTTACTTTTCCTGCCCGCAGCATCCTGCTCAACACGTTGACCGTTTGTGTTGGAAAATACACCTTGCGTGCCGAATATTGTTGATTTTCGTAGATTTTCCATTGTTTTCAGCGTATTTATTATCCGTATTGTGCATCGTTCCGGTGTTAAGATTTGTGCATGTTGATATTGAATTGCTCCGAAAAAATACAGTATAATAAAGATTAGCATATCCGCCGTATCGCGGCGCTCTCCCGCCGCCCATCATCGGCTGATTCTCAGGAGGATGTTTCCTCTTCGCGTTTTCGCGATACCATAGCCAAAGGAGGTAGCTTGTGAAAGCTGCATTTCAGATTTTCCGACGGGATATTCGCCGTCTGGCATCCAACAAAGCCGCTTGTCTCGTCATGGCAGGCGTGTGCTTGCTCCCCTCTCTCTATGCCTGGTTTAATATCGCCGCCAACATGGATCCTTACAGCAATACCGCCGGCATCAAGGTCGCCATTGCCAACGATGACACCGGCGCCAGCAAGGATGACCTGACCGTCAACGCCGGAGATACCATCGTTCAAAACCTGAAGGAAAACGACCAGCTCGGCTGGATCTTCGTCGATGAGGCTTCTGCCAAGCAGGGTGTGGAATCCGGCGAATATTACGCCGCCATCGTCATTCCAGAGGATTTCAGTCAGTCGCTGCTCAGCGTTCTCTCTGGAGATTTGGAGCAGCCATCGCTGGACTACTACATTAACGAAAAGAAAAATGCCATCGCGCCAAAAATCACCGATACCGGCGCTACCACCATTCAGCAGGAGATTAACGACACCTTTTCCTCCATTGCGGCGGAGTCGATTTCCGAAGTGATTCGCTCCTCCGCCAAGGAAATGGCAGGCGATGTGGCAAGCACCAGTGCAAGCCTCATTCGTTCCATTCAGGAGGTACAGGACAATCTGTCGCAATACCAGAATGAGCTGTCCAGCTTTCAGGATGCCGTGCAGCAATCGGACACTGCCATTTCCAACGCCATTGACGCGCTGGATGACGTGAGCCGTGCGGCAAAAAACGGCTCTTCCACGCTGGACGACACCTCGGATCTGCTCAAGCAGACACGCTCCGCCGTAGGACAATTCTCCTCTCAGTTTTCCGGTGTTCTGTCGGACGGAGAATCGCTGCTGAACAATGCCGCCATTTCTGCCAACACCAAATTGGGTACTTTTGAAACCAATGCAAATCAGGTGCTGACCACGATAGGCGGCAGCATTGACACCGTATCCGGTCTGAACAAGAAAAACGAAGCGCTGCTCAAGCAATTGCAGGAGCTGCACGAGCGCATCGGCAGCGACACGGCACTATCCGAAACCATTACCAAGCAAATTGAAACCCTACAGGCGCAAAACGCTTCGCTTCAGGAGCTTCTCGATTCGCTCAGCAGTGGCAATTCCGCCATGCAGAATGCGCTGAATACGGCGAGTGAGACGCGAACCTCCCTCCAAACGCTTGCCAAAAACAGCCGCTCCTCCCTGCGCAAATACCGCAAGCAGCTGGACGGCACACTGCTGCCGCAGGTCAATCAGTCGTTGGATGGACTGTCCGCGGTCAATTCTGACCTCGCCGCTGCGCTGGACGGCATTCCATCCACGGTCAAGCAGATTCAAGGCGTTCTGACGCAGCTGCGCACAACGATGGACAGCACCGCCGATTCCCTTGGTCAGGCAGGGCAAACGCTCCGCTCGGTTCGGCGCAAACTGACCGACATCATCACCGACATTCATGCCCTGCAAAGCTCGAACGCCTATCAAAAGCTGCTCGCGCTGGAGGGATTGGATGCCGATGCCATTGCGGACTTCATGTCCTCTCCGGTATCACTGAAGTCCGATGTTCAATACGATGTCACAAACTACGGCTCCGGTATGACGCCGTTTTACACCAATCTCGCCCTCTGGGTCGGCGGCTTGATTCTGGTCTCCATCCTCAAGCAGGAGGTGGATACCGACGGTCTTACCCATTCCTTTACCCCAACCGAGGGCTATCTCGGACGCGGGATGCTGTTTTGTGCGGCAGGTCTGCTGCAAAGCATTATCGTCTGCATCGGCGATTTGTTCCTTCCCGGCGTACAATGCGTTCATCCGATGGGCTTTGTGCTGGCAGGTGTCCTCTGCTCGTTTGTCTATGTCAACATTATTTATGCCCTTGCCGCCGCCCTCAAGCACATTGGCAAGGCGGTTGCCGTTGTACTGATTATTCTACAGATCCCCGGCTCTTCCGGTACGTATCCGGTCGAAATGATGCCGGAATTTTTCCAAAAGCTGCACCCGTTCTTCCCGTTCAGCTATGGCATCAACGCCATGCGCGAGTGCATCGCCGGATTCTATCGCTACGATTATTGGAAAAACCTGCTGTTCATGCTGGTCTTTCTGGCTATCGCTCTGTTCACCGGTCTGGTTCTCCGTCCGCTGCTACAAAACCTCAACTACCTGTTTGACCGTCGGCTGGCAGAGACCGAGCTTATGCTGTGCGAAACCGCAACCGCCGAACGCGATCGTCCGCAGCTTCGTATGCTGATGCGCACGCTGATGCGCGACGAGGACGGCAAGAAAAAGTTCCTGGAGAAGTCCGCCAAATTTGAAGTCTCCTACCAAAAGCGCGTCCGACACGGATTTATCTCCATGCTGGTCATTCCGTTGATTTTCCTGCTGCTGATGTTCAGCTTGGATTCCAAGCTCGTGTTTCTCGTGCTGTGGATCGTCTCGCTCATCGCGCTGTCGCTGTATCTCATCTGCATGGAGTACATCCACGACCGCATCCAGCGGCAGATTGCGCTCAACGGCTTGACCTCTGAGGATCTGGTACGGACAATAAAGGAGAAGAAGCACCGATGAAAAATATCTGGCATATCTTTCGGCGCGATCTCATGCGCATCCGAAACAATGTAATCGCCATGATCGTTATCATGGGCATCATCGTCGTTCCCTGTCTGTACGCATGGTTCAACATTGCGGGCAGCTGGAATCCGTATTCCAACACCGGCAACCTCAAGGTCGCCGTCGCCAGTCTGGACGAGGGCTACGAGGGCAGTCTGATCCCCATCAAGGTCAACATCGGCGATCAGGTTTTGACCAACCTGCGCGCCAACACGCAGATGGACTGGATTTTTACCACGGAGGACAAGGCGCTGGACGGGGTAAAATCCGGCAAATATTATGCTGCCATTGTCATCCCGAAGAATTTCAGCAACAAAATGATGAGTATTTTCTCCGAGGACATCCAAAAGCCGGAGATTACCTACTACTCCAACGCCAAGGAGAACGCCATCGCCCCAAAGGTCACAAGCAAGGGGGCATCGTCGATTCAAAAGCAGATCAATACCTCCTTTATTGAAACAGTCTCCGATTCCACGCTGACGGTTCTACAGTCCATCATGAATATGGCAGAGGCGACGGGGACGCAGACCATTGCGGATAACCTCGCCTCCAATCTGGACACGATTGCCGCCAATCTGACCTCTGCCGGTGTGACGCTTCAGTCCTTTGCCGACATGACAAGCTCCACCCAGCAGCTGCTGGACACAACGGCGCAATCGCTCAACGACGCGCAGGGGCAGACCTCAACCGGACAAAAGACATTAAGCGACACAAAAAAGACCTTTTCCGGCATCAAGGGGACGATTTCCGGCACAACCGACGGCATTGATGCCGCCATCGCTTCCAGCCGTACCTTTTACACGCAGGTGTCCGATGTCATAGACAACGCCTTTGCCTCGCAGGGGAAGGACGCCGATGCCGTTGCCGATACATTGGATACCGTTGCCAAGCGAGTGCAGAAAATCATCGACAGCTACACCGGTCTGCGCGATGACATTCAGTCCATCGGCGAAGCGCATACCGAGCTGTCCGACCTGACCACTTCCATCGTTGACAAGCTAAACGATTCGATTGCAACACAAACCGAGCTGCACGACACGCTGACGGGCACGGCGGATACGCTTCGTTCCTCCGCCACGAATTTGACCGATGCCAAGACCAAGCTGGATGCGCTGCTGAAAAAGAACGCCGCGAAGCTGGACAGCGTCAAATCCGACTACGAGGATCAGGTTCAGTCATCGCTCAATCAGCTGTCCAAATCGCTCCAGGGGACGGAGAGCGACGTCACCGGTCTGCTCAGCCGCATTGACAGCAGCGCAAGCGGCATCTATACGCTGGCACAGTCTGCCAATTCCGATCTGTCCCAGCTGCAAAAAACCCTGATCAATTCCAGCAAGCTGCTCAACAAGGCGGCGCGCAAGATTGTCAAGGTCACAAAAAAGCTGAATTCCATGCAGAAAAACAAGGACTACTCGGAATTGGAGTCTCTGCTGGCGGATAATAAGGAATCGCTCAGCGCCTTTTTGGCTTCACCGGTCTCGCTGGACACACACAAGGTATATGCCATTGAAAACTATGGCTCTGCCATGGCACCATTCTATTCCACTCTTTCGATTTGGATCGGCGGCATTGTGCTGGTTGCCATGCTCAAGGTTGCCGTCTCCCGCAAGTGCACGCGCGGTCTGCGCAGGGTCAAAACCTATCAGCTCTACTTCGGACGATATCTGATTTTCCTGATTGTCGGTCTGATGCAGAGCACGCTGATCGCACTGGGTGATCTGTTTTATCTTGGTATTCAATGCGAGCATCCGTTCCTGTTCCTGCTCGCCTGCTGGTTTTCCAGCATCGTGTATGTCAACATCGCCTACACACTGACGGTATCCTTCGGAGACATTGGCAAGGCCATTGCGGTCGTCCTGCTCGTCGTACAGGTTGCCGGTTCCGGCGGTACATTCCCCATTGAGGTCGCTCCTGCCTTCTTCCGCGCGGTGTATCCGCTTCTGCCATTCGTGCACAGCATGGCGGCGATGCGCGAGACCATTGGCGGCATGTACGGGATGGACTATTGGCTGTCGCTCGGCAGGCTCGGTATCTTCCTGCTGCTTTCGCTGTTTGTCGGTCTTGTCCTGCGCAAGCCAATCATCCGACTCAACGCCGCCTTCACCGAGAAGCTGGAGGAAACGCGGATTATGTAACCGAAAAAGACGCAAAAACATCAAACGCTGGTCTGATGAAACGGCATGCTTTACCAGCTGCCGCCCATCACCCAGCGTTTTGTTCTGCTGCCGAGACCCCATAATGTCTCAACCAGGGCGCAATATTTATCGGCAAGGCAAACCAGCCACGCCTCTTTGTATTTCGGCGGAATCGGCGTCAGCGGAAACATATGGCGCACAATAATATTCCGTTCCAGCGGCTCAATGCAGTAATCCCGCTCGGCGTTGTCCGCCGCTGCCGCTCCGTGCGTAAAGCCGTGCAGTCCATGATGTCCGCCCTTTTCGTGCCAGTCATACAGGAAGTAGTCATGCAGCAGCGCGCCGCGCACAAGGGCACGATAGTTGACGCGCAGCACAAAGCGCTCCGCTATGCGCATACTCGTATAAGCCACCTTGATGCTGTGCTCATACACCGACGTTGTGCCGTGCTGTACATACCGCATCTCCTCTCGAAAGCGTCCTCTGACCTCCAGCTCCGCAATCATCGCTTCCAGCAGCGCTTCATGCTCCGGTATCAGCGCAGATTTGTTTCCCATCGCAATCACCCCTTTCGCAACAGCTCTTCTAAGAATAGAGTATACCCATCTTCGGGAAGATTGCAACCGTCATTTCGTCCAAAGATATACGACCATCGCCCGCCGGTGGGAAATTATCCTCTCCGGCGGGCGATTGCCCCTCTGTTGTCCATCGGAGCACAAACGAATCAGCCCCAAATATCGCCCATGGTAAAGCCCTCTGCGAACGGATCGGTCGGGTCGAGCACCAGATTATTGTAGCCGTAAATCCACGACTGACCGGCAATCGTTGGAACAACCGCAGTGTAGTCGCCGATTCTTGTCTCCTCCACCAGCTCACCCTTGTAAACGACCCCAAGCAGTCCCTGATGGCGGAACGTCTCGTGCAGCTTCAGCTCACCCTTGGCATACATGGCTGCCATACGGGCACACGTACCCGTTCCGCACGGGCAGCGGTCAAGCGCTCCAATCCATGTGGACGGATTGTCGAAATCCACTTCACCGCTGGCGACGGTGACGGCGTTGCGGATGTCCGCCTTCAGATCATCGGTCGGACCGTACAGCTGCGAAATGGTGATACCAACACCCGGATAATCCGGATGGGCAACCGGCAGCTGCTCCTGCGCCGCCTTGAGAATCAGCGAGGATACACGGGTGATTTCGCGCCCGTCATCCGGTGTCAGCGAAATCCACGGAAATTGACGAACGTCCGCCATGGCGTAGAACATACCGCCCCATGCGACATCCACGCGAACTTTGGTCACACCGTGACCGATGTGCGGCACTTCGATTTCCGTATCCGTATAGACGGCGAAGGACGGCACATTCCGAAACGTAACCTCTGTCACCTTGCCGTTTTCACACTTGGCTTTGATTCCGATAAGACCTGCCGGCGCTTCCAGATTAAATTGCGTATACGGCTCTTCCATCGGGATAATGCCGTTTTCCAGAAGAACCGTCGCAACGGAAATGGTGTTGCCGCCCGACATCATCGGGTATTCGGTCTGTTCCATGATGATAAACCCGGCGGCGGCATCCGGATGCTTTGGCGGAACGAGAATGTTGCAGCACATCGGCGGATAGCCGCGCGGCTCACGCAGCAGGAACTTGCGCAGACCGTCGTTATGCAGACGCAGATATTCCTCCATCTCATAGACGCTGTCACCCGGAATATGCCCGACGCCGCCGGTGACAACGCGCATCGGCTCGCCGTCATGTGTCTCGACACAGTTGAGAATTCGCTTTAAAATCATGATTCTACCTCCTTTTTCGGACGTTTAATCGACGCTAGTTGTTTTACGGTCTGCCAGTGTCTCATACACGAGAATGGCGAGCGCAATATCCAGCACACCCGATCCAACGCTCTCATACAACGTAATCTGGTCATCCCGCTCCCGTCCGGCAATCGAGCCGTTGAGCACGGAGGCAATCGAGCCGGAAACCTTATCCTTCCTGATGTCGCCGTTGCGGAACGGAATCAGGATATCACCGGCAGCCTGCCACAGTCCGGAAACGTGCTCTGTTACCACACGTTCGGCGCGCTGGACGGTTTCCGTGTCGATCTCCTGCATGGAATCCGTAAACGAGCCAATGGCGTTGATATGTGCGCCCGCCTTCAACACGCTTCCGGGGAATACCGGCGTGCGGGAGGTCGTGCAGGTACAGATGATGTCCGCCTGTTTTACACAGTCTGCGCCGGATTGCGCAACGATGATTTCATATGGATGGTTCTGAATCTCGCGAATCATGCCGACAAAACGCGCCACGCGCTCCGGAAACATGTCATAGACATACAGCGTTTTGATGGCGCGAACCGCCTGAATCGTGCGAACCTGAGAAAACGCCTGAAAGCCCGTGCCGATGATTGCCAGGGTGTCGGCATCTTTACGCGCCAGTACGTCGGTGGCAACGGCGGCGCTGCCCGCCGTTTTTATCGCGGTCAGATAATTGGCGTCAATCATTGCCTCCAGCTGTCCGGTTACGGCGGAATACAGGCTGATGGTGGAGAGAACGCTCGGCAGACCGCGCTGCAAATTGGGTGGAAAGACGGAGGAAAACTTCGAGCCGAAAAACGGCTTAGTCAGCGAACAGGCGGTCAGCCACTGACCGGTGCAGTCCTCCCCCCGAATGGGCAGAAACAAACGCTCTCCCGCATAAATATTGCCCGCAAGGCAATCCAAATAGGTCTCTCGAATGGCGGGAAGCACCCGTTCAACCGTCAGAATATCCTGTACCTGCTGTTCCGAAATTCTCTTCATACCGACTCATCCTCCTACGACCGTTTCAATTTGTAATCGTATAATTAAATTATAATCATATGATTATAAAAGTCAAGATGTTTCACAGAAAAACAGAAGATTTCTTTACAAGCCAGTCAATCATCGTTTACCGTGAAGGAAGGACGAAAGGACATCTTTAGGAGAACGCCAGTTAAAGGGTACATAGAGAAAATATTATACTTTCTGTGCCAAACAACAATCTCTTTCTGAAACACCACAACACATGTTTGCTCCTTTCGCTATTTCTTTTTCTCTCCATACATCCAGTGTCGAACTCGTCTCTGAATGTATACATCTGTTAAGCATTGTTGTAACATCCACAAGAATGCGCCAAGAATATGCCGTTTTTCGGCAATCGTATCCAAAAACTTAGGATTGTGTCTATAAATCCTTGTGCTAAAAATGACACAGGATTATAATAATAACATAAAATACCGCGATGCAAAGCGGCAGGATTTGGGCGAGAGCCGTCCAAAATGGGAAATATCAGAAAGGAGGAGCAAAAAGTTCGTTCTATTGTTTTTTGAGAAGACGCGAGGTGAAACGCAATGAAGTTCAAAGAAAGCGAAGAAACTCTCAAAGTGGAGTCGTTGAACATCACACACAATATCATGATGTGGGATCAGACAATGATTCAGATTAGCAATGTTTCGACCATCACGACTAAACCGCGGAATCTGGTTTCAGGGTATCCCGTTGCGGCAATCCTATTCTTTTTGGGTTTGTTACTTACCCAGTTTTATTTTACCAAAGTATTTGGATTTATATTGATCGCAGCAGGTATAGGGATTGCACTCTGGTGCTTTGCCGAGAATGCAAAGCGGAAGGAGCAGACTATCCTGACGATCCAGATGAACTCGGGAGCGAATCACTACTTCATGGTAGAAAATACGGATACTCTGAACCAGCTTCTGAAAGTGCTTGCGAAAATTATCGCTGACGGTGGCGTTGGAAGCAGGAGCGTTTCTATCAACATGAAAGATTGTACGATACAGGATAATGCACAACTTTTCAACGGTGTGAACATCCGATAAATGTTTTGAGGGAAAGGAGACGATATAATGGGTGTTTCGATCGACCTCAGTGGTCTCAAGCTAACGGGTAACGCGAAGATGTTGAACGATGTCAGTATAACTGGGGATGCGGATGCAGATATCAAGGTAAAGAACTCAGAATTGGGTGATGATGTGGCGCTTCTGGAGCGACTGGAGATAGGCACTCTCTTTGATAAACTGCAAGAGGAACTCCGAAACATGGATCCTGCTTCGGCAGAATATCACTCATTGAAACAAATTGTAGAAATGAAGGACTCTACTCCGTCGAGCATTATGGCGGTTTTAAAAGAGCACCTTTTCGCTTTCTCGCATGGGGTTCTCCAGCAGGTAGTAGCGGATAATATTGCTCACCATCTCTATAAATAAAAGTTCTGGTCTTTTTACGAAGACGGGGAGCTTTTATTGACACCGAAAAGGCATGATAAAGGGCACTCATTCAGCAAGTTATTAATAAAAGGTCTTAAAGAAAAGTAGAAACCTCCTGTGCTATACTGAAAGTGGTCTGGCAACCACAACAGAAAGCACAGGAGGTTTTGTTATAGTGAACGATGAGATACTTTATCACATTCTAATAGGATGAGCCTAGTTAGGGGCGCATAAAGAACGTTTCCTTATTTGAACATCGCGCATTCAGTCAGTTTTAAACTCAAAGCCGTTATCCGTCTGGTGGTATTCGTCGATACAATATGTTCTGCTAAACATCATTGTAGCATCTACATTTCACAGAAAAACAGGAGATTTCTTGGGGTAGACAGAACCGGTGTTATGTGGTAGTCTGTATGACAGAACACAAATAGGAGCTGATTTGTACATGGATGAACGCAAAAAACAGCTGCGGCAGCGGCGAATGATGCAATATTTCATGGATGCGGCACAGAAGATTATTGAGACCGAGGGCATTGATGCCGTCACCATCCGCAAGGTCTCGGACAGAGCAGGCTACAACAGCGCAACGATGTACAACTATTTTACCGACGTAGAACAGCTGCTTTCGTTCACCCTGCTGCAAATCGTGATGGAGTATTTTGACGCACTTGGACGATTGAATGCAGAAAACCATCCGTCCTACCTGCGTTTTCTGTTGACATGGAAAATTTATGCGGTCTTTTCCTTTGAAAAGCCGGAAATTTATACACACGTCTTTTTTTCGGAAAAAACCAACGTGATTCTCGGCAGCATTGATGCATATCTGGCGCTTTTCCCATCGCCCACCATGACATCGGGTGACGCAAGGTATCGGAGCATTATGGGCAAGAGCATACAGGAGCGCGACAACAATATCTTTGACCCGTGCATTCGGGACGGCTATGTGGAGAAAAAGGATCAGGACTATCTGTTTACGTTTTACTATGCGTTGTATCTTGGTCTGTGCAAACAGATGGAGCTGGGCATTTACACCGATCGCGAACGCAACATTGCGCTGTTTTTGGAATACTGTATTGACTTCCTGCTGTCGCACGCGACGATACCGGACAGCAAGGAGCATCTGAAACAGGTGGTCATGAACTACCGCGTGCGATAACCGGTGTTCGTATGGGAACGCTCTGCGGAAGCAGGGCGTTTTTTCGGGAGAATTCACAACGTTTAATTACCGAATGATAACCAGAAATATAATTATACGAATTGTATTATCAAAGAGAGGGCAACCATGACCGTACAACAGCTCAAGTATCTGATCGCCGTGGCGGAGAGCGGTTCGATTACCGAGGCGGCGAAGAAGCTTTATGTATCACAGCCAAGTCTGTCCGGCGCGATCCGAGGCATTGAGGAGGAAGCCGGACTGACCGTGTTTCACCGCGGACGAGCCGGTGTCGCACTGACAACGGAGGGCATGGAATTTCTCGGCTATGCACGGCAGGTCGTTCAGCAAATGGAGCTGCTGGAATCGCGGTTTATTGACAACCGTCCGGAAAAGCGGCGCTTTTGTGTGTCCACCCAGCACTACACGTTCACAGTCAACGCCTTTGTCGATTTGATTCAGCAGTTCGGGCAGGAGCGATATGAATTCATCCTGAATGAAACGCAGACGCACCAGATTATTGAGGATGTCAGCAATCGCTTCAGTGACCTCGGCATCGTCTATCTCAGCCGGGGCAATGAGGACGTTCTGCGGCGCGAATTTGCGCGGTACAATCTGGAATTTCACGAGCTGTTTTGTGCACAGCCGCACGTATTCCTGTGTCGTACCCATCCGCTGGCACAGCGGGATAGCGTCCGTCTCTCCGACCTCGCGCCCTATCCC
>CAVBHI010000109.1:0-8877 GCA_963595115.1 bacterium | reverse complement strand
AAACACCACCGCCACATTTTTGTGGCAGCGGCAACAAAGTGGCATTTGCATAGGGCAGAAAATCCTTTCTATCCGGTTTTGTGGGGGTGCAATACCGAAGAGGTGTTACGACTCCACAGGAATCATATCGAACAAAGAGACGCCGCCGTTCCAGCCGACCAGCGTGCCGGCGACAACCGACTTGCTCATCTCCGACGGGGGCAGCATACCGTAGTCGGAATAAATAGCAGGGACAAAGAGCTTGCATGCCCACAGAATGCAGGTACACAGCAGCAGTCCCCACGCCGCGCCCATCAAACCGCCAAGCAGCGCGTTGCACGTATGCAAAACGGGAAGATGAGTGATCAGATTTGCGGTAGAGCCGAGCATATGCAGCGCGATACTGCACAGGATAAAGACAATCAGGAACACAACGATGTACGCAATCGCTTGACCGACCGCCGTGGCAATTGCTCCTGACAGGGTGTCAATCGGGTCTTCCGCCGAGGAGAGGGATTGTTCCGAGATACCGGCTTGCGAAAGCAGACCGCGCACGTATTCCGACTGTTCATCCCAGGCCGCAGCAGCGTCACTGGCGTGCATGGAAGCCGCAATGGACGTTTTCAGCATGGGGGCAATTGCCGCCTTCGAGACCGAAGAAGCCAGATACGATGCCGCAAAGCCGGCAACAAGAAACGAAGCAATCCCGCCGACGCAGTGAATCAGCATCATGATGAATCCGCGGCGCAGACCGATCAGAAGGTAAATCGCGATAACAGCCAATATAATCCAGTCAACGGTTATCATAACTACGCATCCTTTCTGTTGCTTCTCAATAAGGTGAATAAGGAAATGTTATTCCGCAGTGCCGTTCAGATCCTCCAACGGCTGCCCGATCGTCAGCACACGGGCATAGCTGGAAAAGCTGGCAATACAGAGATTGCCGGAGCGCATATAGACGGCAGATGCACCGGAAAAACCAGTTTGCTCGTCAATCTGACGCAGACTGCGGTTATAAAACGCGACGGTATCGCCGCTGAGTACCGCGAGCCGTCCGTTATAATAGCTGATGGAATCCGGCTTCTCCGCCAAAACAAGCGGCGAGCGGGTGAGAGCGCCGCGGGAATTCAGCAGGGTGATTTCGGCGCGTCCCTCTTGGGAATACGAGGTCGTACAAAGCGCAACACTGTCATGACTGGACAGATCGAACGCAATCAGGTCATCGCTCGTATAGCTTTGGGAGTAGCGAACCGTTCCATTGCGTTTGACGACATAAAGCCCGTTATCACACACGGCGCAGACGGTATTGTTTCCGAGGAAGGTCAATCCGACACACAGACCGTCCTCCATATCCGCGATGCTTTGCGGCGCAGCATTCGAGCCGGTATCGGCAAACATCAGCTGCGAGGTCAGCGTCAGACCATCCTGCTTAAAGCAAAACAGCGCCAGATGAGAGCCGTCCGAGGACAGCGCGGTCGCCATGATGTAGTAGTCGGAGGACGACCATTTATACAGCTGCTCATTGTCAATATTATATACGGTAACGGCGCTTTTGTATCCCGCTTCATCCGTTACCACCGCGATCGTTCCGTTGTTGGAAATGTCCGCGTTGCTAATGGACGAACGCGTGGAGTGCGTAAACAGCTGTGCCAGCGTATTGGACACCGTGAAACGGTTTGCGCCGCGATCAAAGGTCAGCAGATAGCGGTCGGATGCCCGCAAAACCGGATCGGCATAGGACATTTCCGTCTCCATCTGGGTGTAGCTACCGGGCAGCTCAATGCTCAGGTTTCCATTGCTGCAAAGCGCCACCGCATTGCCAAACGGGAGCAGGGCATCCGGCGAACTGGAGGGATAGGAGATCATCGTTGTGTCCGTGGTGGTGTGCGATGCCGCCGCCTTGAGCGAGGAGCGGATGCTTTTGATGGAATCCGGTGTCAGCAGGTCTAAATTCAGCAGGAAAAACAGCGCCGTGACGATCACACACAGCCATCCAACCCCGTGCCGAATGCGGTACAGCAGGCGCAGGCGGCGATCCGGACTGTGTGCCAGCAAAAAATCCCGTCGGCTGCGAATCCGCAGACGTCGTTTCCGGTTCATAATGCGCCTCCTGACAAATAAAGCTGTCCGGCAAGATCAAAACGATCCAGCTCCGGTGTGGTGTCATACCACAGGCGGCTCATAAACAGCCCGTGGGGCGGCAGGGTAGGCCCTGCCTGTTCGCGGTCACAGCTTGCCAAAATCGCAGATACATCCTCCGGTGCAATCTTTCCCTGTCCGACATAGAGCAGCGTGCCGGAGATGGCGCGTACCATATTGTATAGAAAGCCGTCCGCACACACGCGAATCCGAATCAGCGGGCCGAAGCGGTCGGCGTGGCAATAAAAAATTTCCCGCACCGTGGACTTGACCGGCGTTCCGACCGAGCGAACCGCCGCAAAATCCTGCCGTCCGACAAAGTACTGTGCGCCGCGCTCCATTGCATCCACATCCAGCGGATACGGATAAAAATAGCTGCGATGCACTTCAAACGGATCGCGAATGCGTCCGGGACAGATCAGATACGTATACTCCTTGCGCGTACACTGAAACCGTGCGTCAAACGAATCCGGCACGAGGACAGCGCCGGATACCGCGATGTCCATCGGCAGACGCGCATTGAGCGCCAGCGGAAGCCGATCCATCGGAATGCCGCAGTCGGCATGAAAATTGGCGACATAGCGGCGGGCGTGCACACCGGCGTCCGTTCGTCCGACGCCGGAAAGCGCGATCTCCTGCCCAAGCAGGGAGCGAATCGCCTTTGTGACCGTCTCCTGTACAGATATGGCATTTTTTTGAATTTGCCAGCCGTGATAGGCTGTGCCGTCATAGCTGAGAATCAGGGCGATATTCAATCGTGCCGCATCCTTTCATGAAGTATACCAAAAGAAGGTTAAGAAAGTGTGAACAGAGAACGAAAAGTTTCTGGTTCGTTTGGATATATGAGGGAAAAGTTCAGATTTACTCTATTTGCTTGATGGCTTTCATCGTAGATGTTAGCGAGAGAAGTTCATTTTCTTTGTTGGACAAAGAAAACGAACCAAAAGAAAGCCATTAGGGAGCGGCGGCATCGCTGCGGCGCACTGCGTTACATCGACGCGCTGAGGTATCAGCACGTCTCAGCCACTTCGTGGCCTTGCTCCCTCAATGCACAATCGCTGCGCTGGATTGCGCATTGAAACAGTAGTTGCTACCTGTCAGCTCACAGAGTAACCCTTACAATGATTCAAATTTCAAACCAGCGAAGTGTTTGAAATTTGAGGAGCGAGGCAATGGAGCGGTCGAGACGTACCGATGCTTCGGTGCGGCAAGATAGCGTAATTCGCCGATGCGACAGCCTAGCAAATCTGGCCGTTCGCTACGCTCTCTCTAAGATTTGCAGAGGGTATTTACATCGCGCATAGAGAGAACATTTTAATCCCTTCAGTCAATTGCTACGCAATTGCCAGCTTCCCTTGCATCAAGGGACGCCTTTGGTGCGTACCATTTAGCCGTCTGTTCTCAGAGTAAGTCTCACGGTATCTTTCCCTCAGCAATAACAGCCTGCGATAGCGGAAAAACTTCTAATCCAGTTTTTCCGCGTGTAGAGCGTGAAGGAAGGTCTTGAAGGAAGGTCTTTAGGAAACGTAGTTTCCTAAATCAGTTTCTTTCCCCCACTTCTTGTCTGATGACAAGAAATGGGGCCTCCGCGGAGCGAGACGAGCAAGTCTGCTTCGGCTAGCCGGATAAATAGCATAATCTGCCCCTCTATGCCGTCACCTGCAAATACAGCACCAGTGCGAAAAACAGCACGCACACGGCAGTGATAATCCAGTCCATCGGGGTCAGCTTGAGCTGTCGCAGATGGGTGCGGCGCTTGTCTCCCTGATACAGGCGGCACTCCATCGCGGTCGCCAGCTCGTCCGCCCGACGGAACGCCGAGACAAACAGCGGGATCAAAATCGGAATCAGCGCCTTGCCGCGCTGCAAGAGGTTTCCGGTGTCGAAGTCCGCGCCGCGGGCGCGCTGGGCGCTCATAATTTTATCCGTCTCCTCAATGAGTGTCGGGATAAACCGCAGCGCAATCGACATCATCATCGCAACCTCATGCACCGGAACATGGATGACCTTGAGCGGCGAAAACAATCGTTCCAGCGCATCGGTCAGAGAAATCGGCGAGGTGGTATAGGTCAAAATCGACGTGCCCGCAATCAATAAAATCAGACGCACAACCATGATAATGGCAGTCTGTACGCCTTCCCGCGTGATGGAGAGCACGCCAAGCACCCGCAGGATCTCCGTGCCCGGCGTATAAAACAAATTGAGCACGCCGGTGAGTACAATAATGACCATGATCGGCTTGAGTCCGCGCAGAATCATGCGCAGCGACAGCTTGGAAAGCCAAATGGCAAATAGAATAAACGCCGCGAGCAGACAATACGCGACCGCCGTGTTCGTCAGGAACAGAACGACGATGAGCGCCGCAATCAAAACGATCTTGAGCCGAGGGTCAAGCCGATGCACGAGGCTGTTTCCGGGGAAATACTGTCCCAGCGTGATGTCCTTCAGCACAGCGCGTCCCCCTTTCGATACGCGACAAGCGCGGCGGCTGCCTGCTCCAGCGTATAGCAGGCGGGATTGACCGCAATGCCGCGCTGATTGAGCTGGCGCATAATCTGCGTCACGACCGGCAGTGCCAGTCCGCTGCTCTCCAGTGCGTCCGCGTGCCGGAAGATTTCCTCCGGTGTGCCGCTCAAAAGCAGACTTCCCTGCTTCATCACGCACAGACGGTCTGCCATTTTTGCAGCATCCTCCATGGAATGCGTGACCAAAAGAATCGTCGTGCCGCACTTGCGGTGCAGACGGCGGATCAGTTCCAGAATTTCATCATGCGCGCGCGGGTCAAGACCGGCAGTCGGCTCATCCAAAATCAAAACCTCCGGTTCCATGGCAATGACACCCGCAATGGCAACGCGGCGCTTTTGTCCGCCGGACAGCTCAAACGGAGAGCGGCTGCCAATATCGGTCGGCAAACCAACCATTCGCAGTGCATTTTCCACGCGGCGGGAAATCTCGGCGTTGCCCAGCCCCATATTGGCAGGACCAAAGCCAACGTCCTCGCCAACCGTTTCGCCAAACAGCTGATATTCCGGATACTGAAACAGCAGACCAATGTGGAATCGGACATTGTGCAGCATGGTTTTGCTGGCGAAAATATCCTGTCCGTTGAACCGCACCGTGCCGGAGGTCGGACGCAGCAGACCATTGAGATGCTGCACGAGGGTAGACTTTCCCGAACCGGTATGCCCGAGCAACGCAATAAATTCGCCGCGTTTGACGGTCAAGCTCACATCGCGCAGTGCGTCGTGCTCAAACGGCGTTCCCACGCTGTATACATGCGACAGATTATCCACCTGAAGAATCGGCGTATCACTCATGCGCGGACACCTCCTTCCAGCAGAAACGATTGCAGACGATCGGCACATTCCTCCACCGTCAGTGCGTCATTGGGAATGAGCACACCGGCGGCGCGATTCACTGCCTCAATCAGCGCAACCGTCTGCGGCGGCGCCAGTCCCAGCTGTGCCAGCTCCCTTGTGCGGGAAAAAATCGTACGCGGGGTATCGTCCATGGCGATATGTCCGTGATCCAAAACGATCACGCGTTGTGCCTGTACGGCTTCCTCCATGTGATGCGTAATGAGAACAATGGTGATGTGAAAGTCCTCATTGAGATGGCGAATGACCTTCATGACCTCATCGCGTCCCTGCGGGTCAAGCATGGAGGTCGGTTCGTCGAAAATAATGCAGCGCGGCATAATCGCCAGCACACCCGCAATGGCGATGCGCTGCTTCTGTCCGCCGGACAGCAAATGCGGCGCATGCAGGCGGTATTCGTACATACCGACCGCCTTGAGGGCATCGTCTACCTGTCGGCGAATCTGCGGCGTCGGAACGCCGAGATTTTCCAGCGCAAACGCGACATCCTCCTCCACGACGGTGGAGACAATCTGGTTATCCGGATTTTGAAACACCATGCTGGCAGCTTTCCGAATCGAAATCAGATTATTCGGATTTTTGGTGTCCATGCCGTCCACCAGCACACGCCCGCCTGCCGGAAGATGAATGGCGTTAAAGTGCTTGGCAAGGGTGGATTTGCCCGAACCGTTGCGTCCTAAAATCGCCACGAACTGTCCGTTCGGAATGGTCAAGCTGACGTCATCCAAAACCAGAGACTGCGAATGGAGGGCGTCGGTATAAGAAAAGGTTAGGTTTTCGGTTTGAATCATCTCTGACATGCTTGGTACTTCCTTGTGCAGAGCGGTAGTTTCCGTTGCAGGAAACGAGGGGTGGGGGGGAGACAACGGGGTGTCTGTCAATCGTTGTGCGACGCGGCGCGGCTGACCCAGCGGGCGGTGCTGCCGCACGGCAGAGGGTATCCGGTTGAAGAAACCGGCAGTCCCAGCTCTCCGCAGGCAATCGTTCCGCCGTGCTGCGCGGCGACGGTAGTGCCGAGCAGATAGCCCATGACCGACGGCGCAAGACCAGTGGAATAGCTGTTGACTAAGAAAAACAGCGGGTCATCCGACAGAACGCCGGAAACCAGCGTGATAAAGTCCGCGATGTCGTGTTCAATCTTCCAGACCTCGCCGGTCGGACCGCGACCATAGCTCGGCGGATCCATGATCACGCCGTCATACTTGCGTCCGCGCCGAATTTCACGCTCGACAAATTTCTTGCAGTCATCCACGATCCAGCGAATCGGGCGATCCGACAGACCGGACGCCGCCGCATTTTCACGCGCCCACTGGGTCATCCCCTTTGAGGCATCTACATGACAGACCGATGCGCCCGCCGCCGCACACGCCAGCGTTGCGCCGCCGGTATACGCAAACAGATTGAGCACATTGATCGGACGTCCGACGCGGCGAATCAATCCGTCTACGAAGTCCCAATTGGCAGCCTGCTCCGGAAACAAGCCGGTGTGCTTGAAGTTCATCGGCTTGATGCGGAACGTCAGCTCTCGATAGTGTATATCCCACTGCTTGGGCAGCTTTTTGATGCTCCATTTGCCGCCGCCGGAGGACGAGCGGGAGTAGTGGGCGTTGGCACGATTCCATGCCGGAATCGTTTGCTTCCGCCAGACAGCCTGCGGGTCAGGACGGACGAGGATCTGCTTTCCCCAGCGTTCGACCTTTTCGCCGTCACCGCAGTCCAGCACCTCAAAATCCTTCCATTTCTCTGCAATCCACATAATATTCCTCAATTTCTATCGCAATCATCGTGTTTTCTTCCTACGTTACCCACAGAGCATTATTGTACCATATCCGCCCTGTTCTGTGCAATGCGGGTGAGACGGTTTTACCGCTTCTTCTTGGGCTTTGCCCAGCCGTTTTTGCTTTGCTTGCGGACACCGGACGCGCGATTCGCCGGTTTTGAGCCGGAACAGGTCGATTTGCGTCCGTTTGTCTGTGGGCGATCGGTGCGGGGATGCTCCCCGCGCAAGCCGGTCTTTTCCCCACGCGCCGGACGAATCAGACATTCCCTGCCATACCCGATCAGATCCTCCCGTCCGGCTTGGCGCAGTGCCTTGAGAATGATTGGACGGTTCTCCGCCTTGCGCCACTGAAGCAGGGCGCGCTGCTGTGCCTTCTCCTCCCTGGTCTTGGCGACATAAACCGGCTTCATCGTGCGCGGGTCAATTTCCGAATAATACATGGCGGTGGACAGCGTGCCCGGCGTGGGGTAAAAATCCTGCACCTGCTGCGGCATGTAGCCAACTGAGTTGAGATATTCCGCCAGACGAATCGCGTCGTCCAGCGTCGCGCCGGGATGCGAGCTCATCAGATACGGCACAAGATACTGCTTTTTGCCCAGCTTTTGATTAATGCGCTCATAGCGCTGCTTAAATTTTTGATAGATCGAAAACGACGGCTTGCCCATATAGTACAGCGCGTTGTCGCTCATATGTTCCGGCGCGACCTTGAGCTGTCCGCTGATGTGGTATTTAACCAGCTCGGTAAAAAATTCATCATTTTTGTCCGCCATCATATAGTCATAGCGCAGACCGGAGCGGACAAAGACCTTCTTTATGCCCGGCAGGGCGCGCAGCTTGCGCAAAAGGGTCAGATAATCCGTGTGATCCGCCTCCAGATTACGGCACGCCGTTGGGAACAGACAGCGCTTGTCACGGCACAGCCCGTGCTTCACCTGCTTTTTGCAGGAGGGAAACCGAAAGTTGGCGGTCGGACCGCCGACATCATGAATATAGCCCTTGAAATCCGGATGACGCGAAATCTGCTCCGCTTCCCGCACAACGGAATCATGCGAACGCACGGAAATAAACCGCCCCTGATGAAAGGCAAGCGAACAGAAGTTGCACGCACCGATGCAGCCGCGATTGTGAATGATGGAGAACTGTACCTCCTGAATGGCAGGGACGCCGCCAAGCGGCTCATAGGACGGATGATAGGTGCGCTGATACGGCAGCGCATACACACGATCCATCTCCTGCGTTGTCAGCGGGATAGACGGCGGGTTTTGAATCAAATAATGATGACCGTGCTTTTGCACAATCGCTTTGCCGGTCACAGCGTCCTGCTCGTCGTACTGCATCTTGACGGACTTGGCATAACAGACCTTGTCCGCAATCACCTCCTCCAGCGAGGGACAGGTGACAGAGGGAAACGCACAGTCCTCCGGACGGCGGGACAAATAGGCAATGCCGCGAATGTCGCGGACGGCATCCGCCCCGCGCAGACCGGACTTGAGATTTTTTGCAAGCTGCACAACCGAGCGTTCTCCCATGCCGAACATCAGACCATCCGCACCGGCGTCCTGTAGGATGGACGGCAAAATGCGATCCGCCCAGTAATCATAG
>CAVBHI010000108.1:0-7325 GCA_963595115.1 bacterium | reverse complement strand
GGATACCTCCGGTCTGCTGCTGTTGACCAATGACGGTGCGCTGGGGCATCGTCTCACCTCGCCGAAGCATGGGGTGAAAAAGGTCTATCTGGCAGAAACCGATGGCACGCCGGATGGAGCGGCGGTACAAGCCTTTGCGCAAGGGATGACGCTGCGTGACGGAACGGTCTGCCGACCGGCACAGCTGGATATTCTGTCGGAGCGGCAGGTGCGCGTTACGGTACAGGAGGGAAAATACCATCAGGTGCGCCGTATGCTTGCCGCGTGCGGTACGCCGGTGCTGTCCCTGAAACGGATTTGCGAGGGCGCGATCGCGTTGGACGAGCAGCTGGAGGTCGGCGAATGGCGCGCTTTGACCGCAGAGGAACGGGCGCTTTTGTAGCAAAATTCTCTTTTTGGTAATAATGAGATGTTACTGGGGGGAAAACTCACAAAAATTCTAGAAAAAATTTGTACAAAAATTTGTCGATTTGTGTTATACTCTAAGAAGTAACCAAGTACAGAGAAAAAGAATTGTATACTTTGGATGGAATGTCGGCTGGGGAGGATAAATTCCTGAGGAATACCCCGCCGAGAAATTATTAAGAAGGGTGAGGAAGATGGCATCAAGATTGTTTCAATCTATTATTCTCCAAATGAAGGATGCAGTGGACCGAACGATCGGCATTATTGACGCCAGCGGTACGGTAGTTGCATGTTCTGATCTGAAGAGGATCGGAGAAATGCGGGAGGATGCGGCAGCGGAGCTGTCCTATGTCGGTGATATGATTCGGTTTGGCGGTTATACATACCGTCCGGTTTCGGATCGCAGCTCGCGCTTTGAGTATGCGGTGTTTGTACACGGCGAGGATGAAAACGCACGCAGCTACTGCTCGATCGTATGCGTTGCAATTGGTAATATCAAAACGTTGTATGACGAAAAGCATGATAAAGCGACCTTTATCAAAAACATTATTCTCGACAACGTTCTGCCGGGTGATATTTATATTAAGTCCCGTGAGTTGCATTTCGAGGGCGATGTCCCGCGTCTTGTTATGTTGATTCGTCAGGTCGAGAACACCGATGTGGCGGCGCTGGATATTGTGCAGGGTCTGTTTCCGGACAAGCAGAAGGACTTTGTTATCCATGTCAACGAGACGGATATTGTCGTCGTCAAGGAGGTTCGCGAAAACACCGAGATTAAGGAAATGGTGAAAATCGCAAAGGATATTGAGGACGCTTTGCAAAATGAGATCCAGCTGCAATGCCAGATCGGCATCGGCTCGATTTCCAGCCAGCTGAAAGACGTTGCCAAATCCTTTAAGGAAGCGCAGGTCGCGCTGGAGGTCGGCTCGGTATTTGATACAGAAAAGAATATCATTACCTACGAAAATCTCGGCATTGCCCGCCTGATTTATCAGCTGCCGACAACGCTGTGTGAGATGTATCTGACCGAGGTATTCCGCAAGGGATCCATTGATGCGCTGGATCAGGAAACCCTGTTTACCATCCAAAAATTCTTTGAAAATAATCTGAATGTTTCGGAGACCTCGCGTAAGCTGTTTGTCCACCGAAATACGCTGGTTTATCGCTTGGAAAAAATCAAAAAGCTGACAGGACTGGATCTGCGTGAGTTCGACCATGCCATTGTCTTTAAGGTCGCGCTGATGGTTCGCAAGTATCTGGCTTCCCGTGAAGAGGGACGCATCCTGTCGTAAGCTGGAAAGGAAGCAGAGTCGATTATGATGAATCCCGAAAAGAGTCGGCGCATTGTTGCCGTTGTGGCACTTTGTCTGGCAGTGCTGATGTTTTTAAGCATCTTCTCGGTATTGCTGTAACCGAAGTCAGCAGCGAAACAACAATACTCTGCCGCAGGCGGCTGCCTGCGGCAGTTGCATTGCCATTGTAAGCGAAGTCGGCGGCAACAGCGCCGCTTTGCGGAAAGGATTCTGGATATGGACGAGTTGGAAGAAAAGAAGATTTCAAAGAAAAAGGCGGTTCGATACGGTGCACTGGCAGCAGTCGGATGCAGCGTTGTGACCGGTGTCGCTGCTGTTGCGATTACGCTGCATGTGGCTGGCGTGCCGTCTGAGATGCAGTCACTGGTCAACAGCATGAAGGAAATTCAGTCCATTGTAGACAAACGCTTTGTCGGAGAATACACAATGGACAGTGTGGAGGATTATGCGCTGACCGGATATGTGGAAGGACTTGGAGACCGTTGGTCATATTATATGACTCCAGAGGCGTTTGAACAGTACAAAAAGGACAATGAGGATACCCGCACGGGCGTTGGCGTCAGTGTGTCGCCGTCGTATGATAAAAACAATGAGGTGGATGCACTGGTTGTGCAGACGGTATCCGTTGGCTCGCCGGCAGAAAAGGCGGGATTTGGCTCCTATGACCGCATTATTAAGGTAAACGGAAAGACGATCAAACAGCTTGGTGGCTACAACGAAACAGTGGACGCGGTGCGCGGCGAAAGCGGCACAGAGGTCACGCTTACGTATGAAGATTATGACACGGGTAAAACGGTGGACTGTACCTTGACACGGGCGGAATTTGAACAGATTTATGTCACATCACATATGATCGGTGACTCGGTGGGTTATATTAAAATTGATCGCTTTGCTTCCGAAACCGATGAGCAATTCGTTCAGGAGCTGAAGAGCCTGCAGAAGCAGGGGGCGGAGAAGCTGGTGTTTGATCTGCGCGATAATCCGGGCGGCTCGCTGGATTCGTTGGTCAACTGTTTGGATCCACTGCTGCCGGAGGGCAAAATTATTACCCTGAAATCCAAGAGCGGCAAGACGGAGGAGTTTACTTCCGATGCCGAGGAGGTGGATCTGCCGATGGCGGTCATTGTCAATGAGGATTCTTATAGCGCGGCAGAGTTCTTTGCGGAGGCGCTGCGGGAATATGACAAGGCGGAAATCGTCGGTGAAAAGACCTGCGGCAAGGGCTATTCGCAGATTACCTATGAGCTGAGCAATGGCGGCGCAATTGGTCTATCGAGCAACTGCTACTATACGCCGAATGGAAACAGCTTGATCGGCGTCGGCGTAGAGCCGGACGTTACATGCAGCCTGACAAAAAAACAGGAGGCAAAGAAATACGTCCTGACGGATGAGGAAGATCCGCAAATTCAGGCGGCGTTAAAAACACTGAAATAATGACGAAAATTCACAATTTTGCGTGCAATAAGCCGGATTTGTGAAAGCGTGCTTGACATCGCACAAACGCATTTATATAATGAAAAGTACCGCAGTGCCGCAGTATGCGCGGCGCAATATCTGGTCGGAAAGGAATTATCACTCTCATGAAGCAGGAGTTTAAGCTTACACAGGAAAATCTGGAAAAACTGAAGCAGGAGCTGGAATATCTCAAGACGGTTCGTATGCAGGAGGTCGCAGAGCAGATTAAGGAAGCCCGTTCGTTTGGCGACCTTTCGGAGAATGCCGAGTACGACGAAGCAAAGAACGAGCAGGGACGTGTTGCTTCCCGTATTGCCGAGTTGGAGACGATTGTTTCTCATGCGGTTGTTATCACGGAGGATATGTACGCGAAGGATGAGGTATCTCCGGGCTGTCGCTTTAAGGTTCTGGATCTGGAGTTCGACGAGGAAGAGGAATATCACTTTGTCGGTTCGCAGGAATCGGATCCGCTGGATGGCAAGATTTCGGATGAGTCTCCGTTTGGCAAGGCGGTGCTGGGTCATAAGATCGGCGATATTGTAGAAGTAGAAGCGCCGAATGATGAAATTATCCGCTTCAAGATTACCGATATTATTAAGTAAACATACGGTTGGAAAAAAGGCTGTCTTTGCACAAAATTCGTCCGAAGACAGCCCTTTTGTCCTTATACATAGGAGGAGAAATAAGCATGGCAGAGCAGAATCAGCAGCCAAAGAATTCCAAGCCGGTTCGATCCGAATCGGAAGAATATGCCGTTCGCAGCCAAAAGCTGCAAACATTGCGTGACGAAGGAAACGATCCGTTTACACAGGTGCGCTTTGATCGCACGAATTATACGACAGACATCACCGAGCAGTATGAGGAGATGGAGGGCAAGATTGTCCGTTTGGCTGGTCGTATGATGAGCAAGCGTGTGATGGGCAAAATGTCGTTCTCGGATATGGCAGACCGTTACGGTCGCATTCAGCTGGTTGTTCGCCGCGATGTTATCGGTGAAGACGAATATAAGGCATATAAGAAGCTGGATATTGGCGATCTGGTTGGCATCGAAGGCGAGGTATTCCGAACCCAGAAGGGAGAGATCTCGGTTCGTGTCAGTGAGCTGACGCTGCTGTCCAAGTCCCTCCGTCCGCTGCCGGAGAAGTGGCATGGTCTGACCAACACGGATATTCGTTACCGTCAGCGTTATGTGGATCTGATCGTCAACCCGGAGGTGCGCGATACCTTTGAAAAGCGCTCAAAGATTGTACGTGAAATCCGCAACTTTATGGATAGCCGCGGCTTTATGGAAGTGGAGACACCGTGCTTGAATACCATTCCGGGCGGCGCGGCGGCGCGTCCGTTCGTTACACACCACAATGCGCTGGACATTGATATGTATATGCGTATTGCAACCGAGCTACATCTGAAGCGTCTGATTGTCGGTGGTCTGGAGCAGGTCTATGAGATTGGACGTATCTTCCGCAACGAGGGCATGGACACGAAGCATAATCCGGAATTCACTACGATTGAGCTGTATCAGGCATATACGGATTACAAGGGTATGATGGACATCACCGAGGATATGGTCATCCATTGCTGTGAGAAGGTTCTTGGTACGACAAAGATCACCTATCAGGGAACGGAGATTGACTTCTCCAAGGGCTGGCGTCGCATGACAATGGCGGATGCGGTCAAGGAAGCTACCGGTCTGGACTTTATGGCGATGGATGGCGAGCAGGCTCTGGCTGCGGTCAAGGAAACCGGTATTGAAATTGAAAAGGACAAGGACAGTTGGGGTGATCTGCTGGCGCTGATGTATGAGGAAAAGGTCGAAGAGACCCTGATTCAGCCGACCTTTATTATGGATTATCCGGTTGAAGTTTCGCCGCTGGCAAAGCGCAAGCCGAGCGATCCGCGTTTAACCGAGCGCTTTGAGTGCTTTGTCTACGGACGTGAGCTGTGCAATGCTTTCTCGGAGTTGAACGATCCGGTGGATCAGCGCGGACGCTTTGAACGTCAGGTTGCTCTGCGTGAGGCGGGCGATGATGAGGCAAACATGATGGATATGGATTACCTCAACGCCATGGAGTACGGTCTTCCGCCCACGGGCGGCATGGGCATGGGCATTGATCGTTTGGTCATGTTCTTAACGGATAGTTCGTCGATTCGTGATGTTCTGCTGTTCCCGACGATGAAGCCGCTGGACTGAGGCGTATTATCAAGAAAAGAATCAATGGGCAATTCCGATCGGGATTGCCCATTTTAAAAATGAAGGAAAGGGAAAAACGTTGGGATTCTTATTTGTAGCAATGGGTGGGGCAATCGGCGCGATGGCAAGATATGCGATTAGTCTTATTCCTGTTAAAGTCGAGTTCCCGCTGCTGACATTGGCAACGAATATAATCGGAGCAATTCTGATTGGATTTATTGTGGGAATTATGAGTAAGCATAGAGTATCCGACAATATGGTTTTATTTTTGAAAACGGGAATATGCGGTGGATTTACTACGTTCTCAACCTTTTCGTTGGAAGCTTATAATCTTTTTGGAGAAAAACAATATATGCTTGGCGGCTTGTATGTGACCTTGAGTTGTATCGGATGCATATTTGGCGTGTTGTGTGGAGAAAAACTATCCGAAATTTTCAAAATATAATATTGTACAAGGAGAACGACAATATTGCGTGATTCGTCATCATGGTGCTTTCGGAAAAATGGATACTAATTTGGAGATATAAAAATGAATGTATGTGTATACGGTTCGGCTCATGTGCCAGATGAGAAATGCCTGCAAGCGGCAAAAGCACTTGGAGGCTATATAGGAAAGAGCGGACACACGCTTGTATTTGGCGGCTTTGGAGATGGTTTGCTCGGTGCCGTTGCGGAGGAAGCTTGGAAAAACGGAGCAAGCGTCATATCGGTATTGCCAAAGACACCGCGCAAAGGACACTTGGAGTTCTCACATTCTGCGCAAGTATTCCGAGATGGCGATAAAAGAAAGCGAAAAAAATTACAGGCAGAACATGCTGATGCTTTTGTTGTTATGCCCGAAGGTTTGGGTGTATTGGACGAATTGTTTGAAGTGTTACTCTTGAAGCAGTACGGCGAACACAAAAAGCCGATTTATATCGTCAATATTGAGCATAAATATGACCGTCTGCTTTCTTTGCTGGAAGAACAAAATTGCAAAGAACTTTTCTCTGTCATTTCGGAGCATGAGTTTGATAAAATAGATGAGACTTGAGATAGAAAAGCGATGGAGGTAGAATATGAAAATCGAACATATTGCATTGTATGTAAAGGATTTAGAGGGAGCAAAGAGATTTTTCGTAAAGTATTTTGGAGCGAAATCAAATGACGGATATTATAATCCAAAGACTAATTTTCGCTCGTATTTCCTTTCGTTTGAAGATGGCGCACGACTTGAAATTATGAACAAGCCGCAAATGGCGGATTTGCAAAAAGATATTTCAAGAACCGGATATGCACACATTGCGTTTCGCGTGGGAAGTAAGGAAAAAGTGAATGCGTTGACGGCAGAACTGAAAGCGGATGGCTATGAAGTAATCAGCGGACCAAGGACTACGGGCGATGGCTATTATGAGAGCTGTATCATAGCAATTGAGGATAACCAGGTCGAAATCACGGTATGAGCGGGTTGTACTTTATACGAGTTAATGAGAACGGGGTTGCTGCAAGAAGAAATTGCAACAGCCAGAGCAATAGCAGAGGTGCTAGACGTAGCTCCGCTTTGGTTGATGGGCTTTGATGTTTCGGAGAGACCGGAAAGCAGAGGAGAAGAATTTGATTCTTTGTGGGCGCGAGTTTCGGCAGCTCCCCAATTTATGGCTGGGCTCGAAAAATATCTGTCACTCTCAGAAGACAAACAAGATATATTATTAAAGTTGATTGATGTTTTGAGCGATGAGTAAGCGTAGAAGAAATAAAAAGACCGGTCAAGCATGGTCAAAGGGATGGAAATTCACCATAAGTAATCTTTCGGGCGTTTGTCGTATTTTTTTTGCAAAAAATGATTGACAAGCGGCGAAAAGAATGATATGATTGATTCACTCTTGAGAAATATTGCAAGGCTTTGAGAAAAAAGAATGAAAAAAGCGAAAAAAGTTGTTGACAAAAGCGACTGAATGTGATATTCTAAATGAGTTGCTGAT
>CAVBHI010000107.1:0-4040 GCA_963595115.1 bacterium | reverse complement strand
GGAAATCGCGCCGCTTTTGGTATTTCCAACGCTTCGACAAAAAGAGAAAAATTTTTTGAAAGAATGTCCCCAAATGCAAGCCTCCGGACATGTAGTATAATAGATGTAGGTTTGGTCTGCCGTAATGGCGAACAGCAACCGCGAGAGGGGATGACATGCGACTGTGGGAGTGAGCGAACAACAGGATATGGTAGAGCAGCTATACCGTGAGCTGTATCAGCCGATGCTGGTTTACGCGAGTCGGCTTCTACAGAATCATGCGCAGGCGGAGGAAGCGGTGCAGGATACGTTCCGTATTGCCTGTGCGCGCTATTCCGAATGGAACGACAGCTCCAATCCGCGGGGATGGCTGTTTACGACGCTGAAAAATGTGATCCGCAACCAGCGGCGGGCGAGGCAGAGATTGTGTCAGATGCTGGAGCGGCTGAACAATGAGGACATGCCCCAGCAGAAACAGGATGAGATCGAGCTGGAGCTGCTGTATGGCAATGTTGCGGATAAGGCATCCTATCAGCTGCTCAAACGGCTGGCGATTGACGGGTATACGATACGGGAAATTGCGGAGCAAGATCAGATTTCGCTGGAAAGCTGCAAGAAACGTGTTCAGAGAGCCAGACGGGAGCTGCAAAAATATTTTGAAAAGAATTGAGACGATATGTCCCCAAAAGGTACGTTCTGGACATAACTATTATAGAAGGGAGGGATCGGAATGCAGAAAAAACAAGAGCTGGAAGCGATGAGCACGGAAGAATTGTGCGCGTTTTTGGAGCGTGATTTGGAACAGGATTCCGATCCGTCTCAGGCAATGGCAGCGGTGAAGATTCTGGCACAGCGGGAACAAAGCGCAGAGTGTGACGTCGATGCGGCGTGGCAAGAATTCTGCACGGTGTACCGTCCGTTTCAAAGTCAGGATGCTCCTTTGCTGGAATGGGAAGAAGAAAAACCGACAGAAAAGACGCAGAAAAAACGCCGGATCGGGCGACCGCGCTGGTATGGCACGGCGGCGGCAGCAGCGGTGGCGGCAGTGCTTCTTCTGCACGGTGCGCCGCAGCAGACAGGGCTTCCGGAAGATCCGAATCGGGAACTGATCCAGTGGAACTCGCGATATTTGACGCAGTGGATTCCGCGGCCGGATACGCTGACGGTGGGAAAGGCTGTGACAAAGAGCAGCGATGCCGAAAGTACGACGCAGAGCGCATCGCATGGCTCAAACGCAACACAGGACGAGTGGTCTCGCTCGGCGGCGGATGTGGGAGAAGAGCAGCAGGAGGAAACGGGTACAGCTACGTTTTCCACAGCGAGCGCCGGAGAGACAGAACAGCCGACGGAGGAGAATATCAAACCGAGCGGAGAGGAAGAGGACGCCGGATCGGCGGGAACGCAGGGCGGAGCTAGCGGAACGGTATTGCCGTCGGATGATTCCATATTTTCTGACGCGATAGGAACGTCGGACGAAGAAAACACAACGACAGACGCGACTGCGCCGCAGGAATGACAGAGAATACTACTCTGTTTGGGTGTTCGAGGTGACACGCCAGCCTGCGCGCGGGTGTTAGAATAGGTTGACAATAGGTCACCGGAGCCAAGCTGGCTCGGGGTAATAGGGAGACTGTCACACGGCTCAGGAAAGACAGGGCAGGTCAGGCATAGGGGGGCTTGGCGCCGCTGAATTTTCGAGGGGGAACCGCAGGACAGTAAGAGAAAGGATCGGACTCTCACCGATCCTTTTTCTGCGTTCAATAAAAACAAAATTTTGATATATTAAAAATATTGACAATAATAAACTACTATGATATAGTGTTGTTAGCTTAAGCTAATGCCGAGCAAATTTTTATGATACGAAAGTATCTGCGTTGAAAGGGGGAACGATTATGAACAGATTGAAAAAACGGGTATTTTGCATCTTGCTTAGTGCCATTATGGGTACTTGTTCATCGGGGATGGGGATATTGGCAAGTACATCGGCTGTTGATGTTGGAGATATTGGATTATCGGAGGAAACGAATGAAGAATTTAATATTGATGGTGATATGCTTTCTGTAAAACAGAAAGGAGATGATGTTGTTAAGATTACAGTTAAGGATGAAAACACAGGGGAAGAATATTATTTTATTAGTAATCCCAGTGACCAAACAGTCTATTCTTCCTACACGGGTGGGACGGTAGATGTGAGTGATATTGAGATTGAAGATGTCATGACTGACACGAACAATAGCGGCATAAGCTTGATGTCTGACAGTGGGTATGTTGGGGATGTGACATCAAAGATTTCATACCATAAATTAAGTAGTGCGCTTGGAGATGTGACAAAATGAGTTATAAAGTCAAAAGTGCCGTTACATACTAAGGGGTGTGAATTATGTGCAATACCAAAAAAGAACGGCGGCAGGAATACAAGTATGCTGCGCGCGAGAGCCTGCGGGGAAAATTTTGGTCGACGGCGCTTGTTGTGGTAGTGTCATTACTTCCAGTGATTGTGACGATGCTGTATACGCACTTTCGTCAGCCGCAGCTGCAATGGGGAATGACATTCGCGCAGATCATGGAATATCTGCAAATTGAGGGACTGACGCTGTTGATTCAGGCAATCATAGGTGCGCCGCTCCTGCTGGGAGCAAAGCGATATTATCGCGCGCTGGCGCGGGGAGAAACGGCGAATTGGCGCATGGTGGTACAGGACTTCCGGAGCAGAAAAGCCTATATGCGTTCGCTTCGTCTGTGGATTGCTATTTTTGTATACACGCTGGGATGGACGATTGCGCTGGACATCGGAATCATCGCGCTGAATTATGCAATAAGCGTGACACCGTTCTGGGCGGGGCTGATTGGACTCCCGCTGTTCTTGCTTCTGGGTGCATTGGTGATGACCAAAACGATGCGGTTTGAGGGTGCATATCTGCGCCTGATTGACAACCCGCAGGAGAGTGCGTGGAGCGGATGCGGCGATTGTGTGCGGAGATTTCGAGGCCATAACTGGGAGCTGTTCTGTTTTATTCTGAGTTTCCTGCTTTGGGGTATCGCGACCGTGTGTACATTGGGTCTGGTGGGCTTGTATGCCCGCGCATATCAAGAGGTTTCGTTTGTGAAATTCTTTGACGCGTTGCCGGATGAACGATGAAAGAGTGAGATTTGCTCTGAGAACAGACGGGAAAAAGGGACTGCTGCAAGCACAATGCAGCAGTCCCTTTGTATATCCTCAAAGCTCCAACAGCTCGCCGAGATAATCGTGTGCGTCGAGGAAAATTTTTAGGTAATAATTCAGCACAACCACGTCCTCCTCGTCGCATTTACCATCGAGGAAATTATCCTGCTCGGTGCGCTCCAGACCGAGAGCGTACAGCCGCTGGAGATTCTCCTCATTGGGCGCCGGCGTGGCGTCCAGACTGCAAATACTGATGAGTGCGTCCTGCATCTTGGTAATCAACTGTTCACAGCCCTGCATGTAGGCAATGTCCTGCTGGGTCAGTGTGCTGTTGAATTTTTCGTGCGCGACCAGCTCAATCTCGCGGTGCAGACGCTCCATATCCTTGTTTATGGAATCCAGCACCGGAATGCGACAGCGCAGGACACGCTGCTCCAGCGGCGGCAGCATAGACTGCTTGATGGAGGTAATCATGGAGTAAATACGCGGCTTGTGATTGTACGGTCGGATGACAATATTGATGACAAGAGCGATAAACGTACCGAATAACGTATCAACAAAGCGGGAAAACCCGTAAAAAATAGACTGACCGCTGGAGATGTCCACCATCAGACAGACAAAAACGACACAGGACAAATTCGCGGTAGGCTGAAGCTGAAAATGGTTACAGAAAACCAATAGGATGACCGTTCCGACGCCGGTGACAAATGGCAGCATAGACAGCGGCAGATACCCGTGGTTGAACAACAACACAACCAGAGTTGCCATCAGTGCGCCGACAAGATTGCCGCGAAGCTGATCCCATGCGCATTTGATGGATGAGGTGATGGAGCGTTCCATCGTACCCAGCGCACCGATTGCCATGAAGGCGGGGTAGGCGCTGCCGACCGCATACGAT
>CAVBHI010000106.1:0-3581 GCA_963595115.1 bacterium | reverse complement strand
GTCTGAGCGCACTGGAAAATGTTGCGCTCCCGCTGCTGTATCGCGGTATGCCGAAAAAGGAACGTTTGGAACATGCGGCGGAAATGCTGAAAAAGGTCGGATTGGAAGAACGAATGGATTTTCGTCCCAATCAGCTTTCCGGCGGACAGCGGCAGCGTGTCGCCATTGCGCGTGCCATCGTCGGCAAGCCCAAGCTGCTGTTGGCGGATGAGCCGACGGGTGCGCTGGATAGTAAGTCCGGCGAACAGATCATGCAGCTGTTCCGGCAGCTCAACGACGAGGGCATTACCATTATCGTGATTACGCACTCGCGGGAGGTTGCGGAGGAAGCCAAACGCCTTTGTCTGATTCGCGATGGCATCCTGACGGAGGAACGGAAGGAGGAAGCGCGATGAAACGAATTGCGGGAATGTTCGGCTCGATCCGTGCGGTGACGCAAAAGCATCGATGGATTGTGCCAACGGTTGTGGCGACAGCGATTGTCCTTGTTGGCTGTATTGTCGGTGGACGAAAGATTTATCAGCACTTCCATAGCGGCGCAGTCGGCGTGTATTCGGTGGAAGAGGTCGGCATGGATCCGACCTATCTGGAGGATGACAGCTCGACATCGGCATCGGTGTCAACCGATCAGCTGCAAACCGAGTATCTGTCGGATTCCGAGACGGTATCGGAGATTTATGTGTCGAAGGGACAGAAGGTCAAGGAGGGCGATAAGCTGTTTGCGTATGACAGCACGCTCAACCAGATTTCTCTGAAACGAAAGGCGATTGAAATTCAAAAGAAAAAAATCAAGCTCAAGCGTGCACGCAAGCAGCTGGCGGTCATTAAGACCTACCGTGCCGGTATGCCGATTCCGGGAAGCGGCGGTTCGTCGAGCGGCTCAAGCGGCGGCAGTACAAGCGAAACAAGCGGTGGAAGCTCTTCTGGTGGCTCATCGGGGAGCTCGTCCGGCAGTTCAATCAGCGGCGGCTCTGACAGCAGCACGCCGACCTACAAGGGCTTGGAGCTGTTGGGTGGAAACGGAACGGCGCGCCGACCATATTACTACGCGTGGTCGAGCAGCTTTACGTTTACCAAGGACTTTATCGCGGCGGCGATGCAGGGAAAGGACGAAGCGTATGTCATGTTCCTGCTCAGCGGCAGTGAAATTCCGGACAACATCGGCGGAGAAACCGAAGAGGACAAGGATAATGCCTCCGACAGCACCGGCGGCGATTCCTCTGACGGCAGCGCGGATAACAAGCAGGAAACGGGAGATACGCAGCAGGACACACAAAAGGATTCCGGCAATGATTCGCAGGATGATGCAGAGGACGAGGATGCTGTCTCAGTCGTTGCGACTAGCCTGCGCTCCCAAACAGCGATTTCGGAGACGGGTGGAAACTCGTCATCAAGCATCAGCAAGCTGCCGGACGGCACGCAGTATTTTGCGAGCTGGACGATGCAGTTCCAGAAGAGCGGGTCGGGATACCGCTATGTGCTGTTGAGCATGAATGTCGGCGGCGCAGAGCGCACGATTTCCTCGGCAATGACATCAAAGCCGTCTGCCGATGACAGCAAAAAGAACGATAAGAAAAACAATAAGGACAATAATACGAACAAGAAGGACAACAACGACAACAACGAAAACGATGACTCCGACTCTTCGACGGATGATGATGGCGATAACGGAGCAACCTACACACAGGCAGAGATCAACCAGCTGCTGGCGGATCAGGTGCAGAAGGTCAAGGACTTGGAGCTGGCAATCCGTCAGGGCGAGCTGGCGTATAAAAAGCTCAAGAAGGAGTGCGACGACAGCGTCGTTCGTGCGACGGTTGACGGCGTTGTCACCGTCCTGCGCAGCCCGCAGAAGGCGGGAACGAGTAAGCCGTTTATCAAGCTGTCGGGTGACAACGCGGGCTACTCCATTACGAGCTACGTGAGTGAGTTTGATTTGGATTCGGTTGCGGTCGGACAGACGGTGACGGTGACAAATCAGGATACCGGAGAGACGTATGAGGGTAAGGTTAAGTCGATTTCACGCTATCCGGCGAGCGATGTTTACTTCTCCGACAACCCAAATGTCTCGTATTATCCATATACGGTCGCGATTGACAGCTATGCGGACTTTGATTTGAACAGCTCCGTGTCGGTTTCGTATGGAAAGCAGAGCGAACAGAGTACCGAGAATTCGTATTACCTGCTAAAGGCGTTTGTGCGAACAGAGAACGGTTCGAGCTATATCTACATTGCCAAGTCAGACGGTACGCTGGAAAAGCGGACGATTAAGACAGGTAAATCGTATTGGGGTTCGTATGTTGAGGTGATTGGCGGTGTCACGGCACAGGATAAGGTTGCCTTCCCGTATGGACAGAATGTGCACGATGGCGCACAGACAACGGAGGGAAACACGGAAGATTTGTATTCGTAAGGGGTGAGTGAGTATGCTGGAAAATATTAAGCTGTCCATTCAGGGAATCTGGGGGCATAAGATGCGCTCACTTCTGACGATGCTGGGCATTATCATTGGTATCGCGTCGATTATCTCCATTGTATCTACGATTAAGGGCACAAACGACCAGATCAAGCAAAACCTGGTCGGTTCGGGTACGAATACGGTGACGGTTGCGCTGTATCAGGGAAGCTCCCAGTACACCATGGACTACATGTCAATACCGGATGGCGTTCCGACCATACAGCAGGAGACGCTGAAGAAAATTCGCGATCTGGATGTGGTCGAGAGTGCATCACTGTTTTTGGAACGAACGTATGCGGATGGCATCTATTATCAGAACACCACATTCAATGGCACGGTGCGCGGCATCGATCAGACCTATCTGTCCACTAACGGCTATAGCATTCAGTATGGACGCGGTTTGGTGGAGAAGGACTTTACGGATTTTCGCAAGGTTGTGGTGATTGACAGGACAGCGGCGGATTCGCTGTTTCCAAATGAAAATCCGGTGGGCAAGGCGTTGGAAATCAAAAACGAGCCGTACACGATTGTTGGCATTGCGAATCCTCCGGCGTCGAGTGAGCCGGTCATTAACAGTATGTCGGACTATGAGACCTATGTGGGCAACAATGCCGGTACGCTGTATATCCCAATTGTACAGTGGCCGAACATCTACCAGTATGATGAGCCGGAGGAGGTTTCCATTCGCGCGACGAGCACGGATGATATGACGAAAGCGGGCAAGAAAGCGGCGGAAATCATCAACGATACGCTTCAGGTAAAAGAGGATTCCAATTTGTCGTATCAGGGCGCGGACATTGGAGAGCAGGCACGTAAGCTGCAACAGATGTCCAACTCGACGAACATGCAGTTGATTTGGATTGCAAGCATCTCGCTGCTGGTCGGCGGAATCGGCGTTATGAATATTATGCTGGTGTCGGTGACCGAGCGCACACGCGAAATTGGTCTGAAAAAGGCAATCGGTGCGCGGGACAGCAACATTATGTGGCAGTTCTTGACGGAGGCGGGCGTACTGACGAGCATGGGCGGCGTGATTGGTGTTGTCGTCGGCATTGCGATGGCGCAGATTATCAGTCAGCTGACCGGTACGCCGAGTGCGGTGAGCATACCTGCCATTCTTGTG
>CAVBHI010000105.1:0-5674 GCA_963595115.1 bacterium | reverse complement strand
CCTATGCCCTCTTATACGGACGGCAGAAGGGTGATCTTGCCTTGTTCGCGGAAGGCGCACGCGCCGTCTCTACGCTGACCGAAAGCAGCCGCGTTCTGATTGCCGAGGGCTGTCGCTGTGCTACGACACACCGCGACATTGGTCACGTGAAAATTCCACGCATCCTGCGTGAGCTTACCGGTGAGAACTTACACATCGACTATTGCTATGGTTTGGATCTGCCGGAGGACATCAGTCAATATGACCTTGTGATCCACTGTGGCGCTTGTTCGCTGTCTCGCCGCGCTTTGCAGGCGCACATCGAAATCTGTCAGGAGGCCGGTGTACCGATTGCCAACTTCGGCACCGTACTGGCACAGGTGGCAGGCATCCTCGACCGCTGTCTGGCAGATTTACCGCAATAAACCGCAAACGAAACGTACCAGCAGCTGCCGCACCGCGCGGCAGCTGCTTTTGTCCTTTCTGGCGACAAAAATGCACTGCCTGTGCAGTGCATTTCGTGATTTCCCAGATACCAAATGTTGTTATTCTGCTGTCGTTGTCTCTGCCGTGCTCTCTGCCTTCGGCGTTGCCGTCTTGCTTGCACGGGTCGAGGTCGTCTTCTTGGTTGTCCGACGCGTGCGCTTCGGCTTTTCTGCGCTGTCCGCTGCCGCCGTCTTGCCGGCGCGGCGCTTGCGCGTCGTCGTCTTTCGCTGCGGCTTCGTCGGCTCTGCCTTCGACTCCGTTGCTTTCGGTGCTTCTTCCGTCTTCCGCGTCTCCGACTTGACCTCCTCTGCCGGTTCTGCCTTGGCTTTTTCCTCCAGCGGTTCTTCCGGATTCTTCGGCTGCGCCGGAACAACCGGTGTCAGCGTCCACTTCTGGTAGTCGCCGTCAACATCCTCCCACAGCTGCAGGCGTGCGCCGTTGGCATCCGCCGCCATCTCAGCGACATCAATGCACTTGCCGGACAGTACGGAGCGAATTACAATATCGTCTCCCCGCTGCTCCAGAATCCACTTCTGGCTCTCACCGTCCACGTCATCCCACTGATGCAGCTTTGTGCCGTTCTCCGTTCCCAGCTCAATAACATCCAGCGCCTTACCGCTTGCCCTGTTGACCAGCTTATACTGATCCTCTCCGATCCCGGTAATCGACCAGAGCTGATGATCCGACCCAGTGTCCTCCGCCAAGCAAAGGAAAGCGCCGTTCTCCGTCGCCGCTTCTTCTACTTCGATTACCTTACCACTCGTTTTTGCCGCAATGCGATACCATGCGGCCAATTCCAATTTCTCCATGTACAATCTCCTTATTGCAATCGAGTCCAACACTTTTTCCGTATCTGGATCCTATCGTTCTCATTATACCATGCAGCGTACCTCCTTTCAAGTTTTTCGACTTTTTCCTCCCCAAAAAGCGGCATTGCATCGAATTTTCTGTGTAATTTAATAACATTTTTTCGATGATACCTCGTCAATTCATCGGTTTTTTCTCTCATTGCCCCTCCGGCGGCGTCCTCTCCGCTCCATCCGGACGCAATCGACATATTGCACAAGAACCCGCATTGCTTTCTTTTGCTTCCTATGCTATAATAACAATGCCCAGTCGAATAGAAAGGATTTGATTTTATATGACGACTTCTACGATTTATACCTTTGAGCGCGAATTTGCCAGCGGCGGACACATCGTCGGTGAGCGTCTTGCCGCCAAGCTCGGTATTCCATTTTATGATTCCCAGATCGTTGACCTCGCGGCAAAGAGCGCTGGTGTCAACCGCAAGCTGTTTGAGGGCTATGACGAAAAGCCGACCAACAGCTTTCTGTACTCCCTTGTCATGGGAACGTACACCACAATGAATCCGGTATCACAGACACCCAGCCTGAATATCAGCGACCGACTGTTTGCCGAGGAGGCGGAGATCATCCGTGCCGCCGCCGATAAGGGCCCCTGCGTTATCGTCGGCCGATGCAGCAGCTATATTCTGCGCGATCGTCCCAACGTCGTGCGCACCTTTATTACCGCAGATCTCAAGGCGCGTGTGGAGCATGCCATCAATGACCTCGCAATGTCTCCCAACCGCATTGAGGACGAGCTTTGCAAGCGTGACAAAAAGCGCTCCAACTATTTCAACTATTACAGCGGGCAAAAGTGGGAGAACGCCTCCAGCTATGACATCACCATTTCCACCAGCAAGGTTGGATACGATGGTGCGGTGGATATGATTCTCGCCTTCGGCGAGCTGCTGGAGCGTCAGCGCGCCAATGCATAATTCCGTAAAAGAAGCACTCGCTAACTGTCATCTTTGTTTTCTCAACGGAGATGACAGTTTTCTTGTCTTTTTTGCCCCCTATTTATGAATTCTGGCTCTTGTTCCCCCTTTAAACGATATGATATACTTTGGATGTATGACCATATCCAGAATGTTATAGGAGGTGCTTTTTCTGTGATTGATGTACTATTGGACACCGTGCTTGATGTTGTCAAGACATTACCGATCTTGTTTATCGTATATCTGCTCGTCGGCTGGATGGAAAAACGAGCCGACTCGGTAACGCATATCGTCACAAGCGCAGAGCCGCTTGGTCCGCTCATCGGCGCACTGGTCGGCGCGATTCCGCAGTGCGGCTTTTCGGTCGGCTGCTCTGCACTCTATTGCCGCGGCTTTCTCGGCCCTGCGGCGCTAATTGCCGTCTTTCTTTCCACCTCAGACGAAGCCATTCCGGTACTGCTTGCCGCCGGGTCTTCCCAGTGGAAAACCGTTCTGGAGCTGATTATCATCAAATTGATTATCGCGATCATCGCCGGATATTTTTATTACTTTTTTGTTTTTCGCTCTCGCCTTGCCGATCAAGATCTGCCGGATGACGAGGTTGAGATGGACGACGTACAGCCCACCTGCGCCTGCTGCGCCGGCGCTTCCTTGTGGCGCGTGTCAATTTCCCGCACCGTCACAACCGGTATTTATCTGCTGGTGACAATGGCTATTTTGAATGTCATTGTTTTCTTTGTCGGAACGGATACCCTGTCCACGCTGCTGCTTAACGGTACGATTTTGCAGCCTGCGCTGTGCGCTCTCATCGGTCTGATTCCGGGCTGTGCGGTTTCCGTCCTCATGATCGAGCTGTTTCTGTCCGGCGCAATCAGCTTTGGCGGCGCAATCGCCGGACTGAGCGCCGGAGCCGGCTTCGGCTTTATCCTGTTGGTCAGTGACGCGCCGCGCCGCCGCGAGGCAATGAAGATTATCGCCTGCACCTATATCGCTGCGGTTATCGCCGGAATCATTCTTCAGTTGATTCTGTAACCGACTATCCGCTTTTCGGATACCACATTTCTTCTGCTTACTTTGGGAGGTTCTATGCTAACGGTCAATCATTTGAGCATCAATTTTGACGGTGAAAACCTGTTCTCCGATGTCAATCTAAAATTCACCCCCGGCAACTGCTATGGTATCATTGGCGCGAACGGTGCCGGTAAGTCCACATTCCTGCGTATGCTGTCCGGTGATTTGGAGCCATCCACCGGTACGGTCGAGATGACGCCAAATCTGCGCATGTCCGTCCTGCGGCAGGATCACTTCGCGTTTGACGAATTTACCGTTTTGGACACCATCGTTCAGGGTAATCCGCGCCTATATCAAATCATGCAGGAAAAGGATGCCCTGTATGCCAAGGATCCGTTTACGGAGGAGGACGGCAACCGCGCCGCCGAGCTGGAAGGCGAGTTTGCCGAGCTGGACGGCTGGAATGCCGACAGCAACGCCGCCAAGCTGCTTCAGGGTCTCGGCTTGAACGCCGACGATATTCTGTATGGGGCGATGCGCTACCGCACGGATGCCGAAAAGGTCAAAATTATGCTGGCGCAGGCGTTGTTCGGCAGTCCGGAAATCCTGCTTCTCGATGAGCCAACCAACCATTTGGATATTCACTCCATTCAGTGGCTGGAGGGCTTTCTGTCGGATTATGAAGGCACGGTCATCGTCGTCTCGCATGACCGCCACTTCCTCAATGACGTTTGCACGCATATCGTTGACATTGACTACGGCAAGGTTCGCATGTATGTCGGCAACTATGAGTTCTGGTATCAGTCCTCACAGCTGATGCAGCGCATGATGAATGACCAGAAAAAGCGCGCGGATGAAAAAATCAAGGAGCTGCAGGAATTTATCCGCCGCTTCTCCGCCAACAAGTCCAAGTCCCGTCAGGCGACCAGCCGCCGCAAGCTGATTGACAAGCTGTCCGTTGAGGAGCTTCCAGCTTCCTCACGCCGCTATCCGTTCGTCGGCTTCCAGATGGATCGTGAGCCAGGCAAGGATATTTTAGAGGTCTCTGGTATTTCTAAGACCATTGACGGCGAAAAGATTCTCAACAATGTCTCATTCCGCGTTGCCCGCGGCGATAAAATCGCGTTTGTCGGCAAGACCGAGCAAGCGGCAACCACCTTGTTCCAGATTCTGATGGGCGAGATGAATCCGGACGCCGGTACGTTCAAGTGGGGCATCTCCACCAGCCAGTCTTACTTCCCGAAGGACAATTCGGAATTCTTTAACGGTCATGAGGAATCCATGCTGGATTGGCTTGCACCATACTCTCGCACCGACACGCTGGAAACCACATTGCGCAGTTTCCTTGGCAAAATGCTGTTCTCCGGCAACGATGTATACAAGCCGGTCAACGTCCTCTCCGGCGGCGAGAAGGTTCGCTGTATGCTCGCGCGTATGATGCTGTTTGGCTCAAACGTTCTAGTCGTTGACCAGCCGACCAACCACCTTGATCTGGAGTCCATCACCGCCGTCAACAACGGTTTGATTGATTTCAAGGGCAACGTCCTGTTTGCTTCGCATGACCATGAGTTCGTCCAGACCATCGCCAACCGCATCATTGAGCTGAATGACCAAGGCACATGGGATAAACAGTGCACCTACGATGAGTATTTGGATCTGCGCGGTGATATGACATCGCGGTAAATCGCTGCGCTGTCGCAGCGGCAAATTCCACTCACTCGCCGCGTTGAGGTGTCAACACGGCGAGACCGTTCCATTGCCTTGCTCCTCAAATTCCAAACGCTTCGCTGGTTTGGAATTTGAATCATCGTAAGGGCTACTCTGTAAGCTGACAGGTAGCAACTACTGCTTCAATGCACAATCCAGCGCAGCGATTGTGCATTGAGAGAGCAAGGCCACTTCGTTTCATCGACGTGCTGATGCCTCAGCGCGTCGATGAAACGAAGTGTGCCGCAGCGATGACGCCGCTCCTGACTGGTTTTCTTTTCGTCTATTTTCTTTTGACAGCAAAAGAAAATGGACTTCTCGCGCCAACAACTATAACCAAGTGAACAAGCAAATAGAGTGTAAAAAACAACGGACGGGAAACCTGTCCGCACCAAAACAACACAATCGTTTCGATGATAATTTCTATTCAATAACACCACATAAAAGAGGCTTCGGTACAGGCAGTCCTTGTACCGAAGCCTCTCATTTTTATGCGATTTCTTATGATACATCCTCGAACTGTGCGTTGTACAGATCCGCATAGAATCCGTTCTTCGCCAGCAGTTCTTCGTGCGTGCCCTGCTCCACAATGTCGCCATCCTTCATGACCAGAATCAAATCCGCGTCACGAATGGTTGACAGACGATGGGCAATGACAAAGCTCGTGCGTCCCTTCATCAGATTGTTCATCGCCTGCTGAATCTGGTGCTC
>CAVBHI010000104.1:0-2468 GCA_963595115.1 bacterium | reverse complement strand
CTCGTTGATAATCATCGAATAGTCAGCGGTCAGCTCGCCCCAGCCGCGGACACACTTGCGGTCAATGTACAGGACGCCGCAGTCGCGCAGTACCGATACATCCTCCGGAATCTGTGCGTTCCACTTGTCGTTGATCGAGCGTCCCTTCCAGTACGGCTTGATGACGGTCAGGAAGGTTTCTCTGTCTTCCGGACGGAGGTAGAACGGATCGTACTTACGGGTGTTGATCGTGTCGATCTCCTTGTCCAAGAACGCCCAGCAGTCATCCGGACAAACCAGACCGCTGCGCTGCTTGCTTCCGGAGTTGCCGACAATCAGCTCGTCATCCCACAGCGGGATGGTTTTTTCCATAAGGGTCTTGTATACCGAATACGCCTTCTGATAATAATGCGGCTGACCTTCGGTCTCCTGAAATGCCTTCGTGACGATGACGGCATTTTCAATGTCTACCTCCGGTTTGGTATCCATAACACGCTTCTTCAAGCGCTTGATTCGTTCCATGTAGCTTTTCTGCTCTGCCATGTGAATGCTCCTTTCGTTTCTTTCTGCGGTGTATCTGAACATCAGATTGTACCAAATTTGTTTGCGACCGCTTTCTCGCATCGGTCGGTTTTTTTGTTCTTTGCCTATATAAGAAGCAATCCACATGCCAAAACCAAGTTTTTTTTAATAATTTTTTTGAGAATTTTTTAATTTTTTTGTTTTGTTTTACAATTCAACTCTTTTGTTACTTTTTACGTTTCCACACATGGTCAAAAGTTATCTATGATTTCGCTTTAAATTCATCCATGTTTTCTTTCAGCACGTAGCTTCCTCTCGACCATTTAAAATTGTGACAAAATTTTTCTGCACTCAAAACATGGTAAAACATTAGAACGCATCTGCACTATTTCTCCTTCTTCTTCCAAGCATCATCTTTCCTCTGGCAATCCTCCCAATTTCCGCGAGGATACTTTGCAAAACTACACAAAAAAGTGCAATCATTTCTTTGCACGCAGAATATTTTTGTCGTTTTCGAGCTTGTGCAGAATATTTCTGCACAAAACACAATAGAAAATCCCTGTGCGATGTCGCTCACACAGGGATCGCTTTCTGCAACGTCTTTTTCTATTCCACGCCATTTGCCCCGTTTCCACTTCCGTGAAAACTTCCTTTCTCCGGCTCTTCCGTTCCCTTCACATGGTATTTTTTCATGCGATATTGTAGATTTTGCCGTGAAATCCCCATCGCTTTCGCCGTCTGCGACACGTTTCCACCATGCTCTGCCAAAATCTGTTGTAAGTACTGCTGTCCCGCCTGCTGTACGGTATCCTCCAGCGTCATCGTCTTTTGCTCATCTAAATTTCGTTCTGTCGTTCCATGAACAGCATTCATAATATTATCCGGAAGATACTGTGTTGTCAAAATATCCTGCCCGGTTGGAATCATATTCAAAGCATATTCCATCGCATGGCGCAGCTCCCGAACATTGCCCTGCCAGTTGTGCCGCTTCAGTGTCTCCATTGCTGCCGGCGAGAGCGATGTCACATTCTTTTTCAGCTTTTCATTAAATGTCATAATAAAGCTCTTTGCCAGCAACGGAATGTCCTCTTTGCGCTCTCGAAGAGGCGGAATGCTGATGTTGATAACACCCAAGCGGTAATACAAATCTCGCCGCAGCAGCCCCTGCTCCACTGCCTCCAGCGGCGGCATATTAATATTGGAAATTACGCGGACATCCGTATAAATCAGCTTCGAGCCGCCAACGCGCCGAAATGTTCCCTCCTGTAAGACGCGCAGCAGCTTGGATTGCAGTTGAATATCCATGGAATTAATCTCATCCAGCAGGAGTGTGCCTGTGTGTGCCTGCTCAAACAATCCCTCCCGCTTTTCTGCGCCGGTATATGCCCCCTTTTCCGTACCAAATAGCATCGCTTCCATCAGGGTCGTCGGGATTGCCGCACAGTTTACCGCCAAAAACGGACAATTGGCACGTGCACTGCCGGTATGAATACTCTGTGCAAACAGCTCCTTGCCACATCCTGTTTCTCCATACAGCATAACCGGTGAATCTGACTGCGCCGCTTGTCGGCAGCGACGCACAACCTCACGCATACTCTCACTGGTATAGATAATATCCGAAAAGGAATACCGCGCGGACAGTACATTCTCCTTTTCCTTGGACGCCACCGGCAGCTTGGACTGGTTCATCAGCTTGCGTTGCAAGTCGATGATCTGTCGGCTCATCTCGTCCATCTTCGTATAGTCCTCCATAACGCTGACCGCGCCCAGCGTGGAGCCCTCTTTCAAAATCAGATAGTTATTTGACAGGATTTGCAGCTCTTTTCCGGTTTCTGTGATATAGTCCTGCCGCATGTTCAGCTCGGGTTTTTTGTTGCGCAAAATGTGAGGAATCGCCAAAATACTGTTGTTCTGCGTCTGAAACAGCTCCGCGGAATATTTGCCGATGACACTCTCCGCCATGTGTC
>CAVBHI010000103.1:0-4215 GCA_963595115.1 bacterium | reverse complement strand
TCTTATAACGAATCCATGAAGTGAACAGACCAGCTAAGCATCCGGACGCACCGGCAAACGTCGTTGTTACACAGGTATAAAACGTGACATCATCCAGCGCCAGCTCTGAACCGGGATTGAAGCCGTACCAGCCGACCCAAAGAATGAATGCGCCAAGCAAGCCCATTGGAATATTATGACCGGGGATTGCATTGACCTTGCCGTTGACGTATTTTCCGATACGTGGACCAACCTGGATAGCGCCCATCAGGGCTGCAAAGCCGCCACACATATGAACTGTCGCCGACCCCGCGAAATCAGCAAAGCCAATCTGGCTGAGCCAACCGCCGCCCCATACCCAATGACCGACAACCGGATAAACGAAAGCGGTCATGCAGGCACTGACAATAATGTATGCATCAAAGCGGAAGCGTTCTGCCACTGTACCGGAAATAATCGTTGCTGTCGTTGCGCAGAACATCGTCTGGAACAGCAGGAAGGCTGCTCGCGAGAGCGTTCCATCATAGGTCTGCCAAATCACCAGATTCTGATCCAGCGGATTGAGAAAGCCATTGATGCCTATGATGCCATGCCAGTCATCACCATACATAAGACCGAAACCGACAAAATAATAAATCAATGCACCGATACAAAAATCCAACAGATTTTTCAGCCAAATATTACATGCATTTTTGGATCGCGCAAAGCCACTCTCGCAACATGCAAATCCCGCCTGCATCATAAATACAAATACAGATGCACATATGACCCACATGGTATTAAACAGATAAGTTGTGTTCATATGAAATACCTCCTCATATTTTACTCGTATGCCGTATCGCTCCGGCGCCGAAAGCGATAGCTATGATAAAAGAGGTATTGCGCGATATGCACAATACCTCTTTGTATCCCGAATGCTTGTTTTAGGTCATTGCCTTATTCTTGCCTAAAACCTGTTTCTTTTTTAATTCGCTCTTAGTATAACATACTCATCTGTTTCTGCAATACATCATCAGGGTCACAAAAGTTCCCTATTTGATTTATGTACTGCTTCTTTTTTTCAATTCTTCTGATTCCGTACAGGCATAAAATAGACTGTTTTTTCTACCATAAAATAAGCCTTTTGCTGTTTTTCATATATCTAAACAAAATTCAAGTACGGGATATATGACCTGCCCCGCGCTATGCACAAAGATAATTCCATTTTAATGCGCAACAGAATAATACTTTCGTTTACCCCAAAGGTCAAGCTGCCTGCGCACAACACCCAACAGATCCTGCTTCGTCACAAGGCAAGAACCTCTATTCCAATCAAAGAATAGAGGTTCTTGGTTGCGTTCAGAAACGAGTCATCACGCAAGCTCAGCTGAGCTTAAAGCTTTCACAGTCCGTGCACTTGATCTCCGTTGGGTTCATCTCATGCGTACCGACGCGAATGCTGTCCAGAGAACAAAAATCGCTTTCGCCGCAATGGTGTGCACACTGATTCACGCTACAGCGGATTGCCTTGTTGGCATGACAGTTCATCATAAAAAACATCCTCCTTGTTTTGGTTTACTGATAGTATGGCGGAAAATGCTCGTTTTTATTCTGCTGTTTTTTGTGTACCATTCCGCTGCTTTTTTCGATCATACAAGGATTGTTCCACTATCGTCAAAAATTCATCCCAGCGATTTTGTTGAATCAATGTACTCGGACAGATTTTTCCGGAAAAATCCTGATGCTTTTTCACATCGTCAATGCTCAGATCATAGGTATCCAACAGGTACGCCACTAACACTGCCGCATTGTGCAGTGTTGTATCGAAGTTGCTCCCCTTGTTCACACACAGTTCAATGCCGATTCCATTTCGATTGCCACCTTCCCGTTTGATAAAATCCCCCGCATGAAAGGCAGTCTCTCGATCCGGAATATGGTGATAGATTTCATTTTCATCCACCGTATAGTGCCACGATAATTTGTGCGTCTTTCCATAGGAATGCAAGTATTCGTTATGTGCCTGCGCCGTCGCCGTGGATTCTTTGTTGTCCGTCTCGTGAATGACAATATAATGAATCTTACGCTTCGTTCCTGTTCGCGCCGCATATCCCAGTGGCACAAAATCCGTTGTGACCGGAATTCCTTGGATTTCCGCGGGGCAATCTGATCCTTCCAGCTCCTGTGCATCCTCATTGTAAATTCCTCGCAGATATATTACCTGATAAGCAAAGACGGCGACCAGCACCGATAATATCGCACATAGCAGCATACCGGATACATTTTTCTGTTTCCTGCGTCTGGATGAGCGTCGTCTTTTTTTCATTGCATCTCACCCCTCTCCCAAATGCTTTTTCTATTGTAATACTTTATGAGAGAGGGTTTGTAAATAAACTCAAAATTTTTGTCGCTTTTCTCCGAATAAATAAAAAAAGATGGTTATATTGGATATTTACGGAACATTCCAGGCGAGATTCCGACGTTCTTTTGGAAGCTGTGAATGAAGTTTTCTTCACTATTATATCCTGTTTGAAAGGCGATTTCTTTAATGGAAAGCTGTGTTGACATCAGCATATGTTTGGCTTGATCAATGCGTCGCAATACGATATATTCATATGGCGAATATCCTGTCCGGCTCTTAAACTGCCGTGAAAAATGAGATGGACTGAGATTCACTGCACCGGCAACCTGATTCACGCCAATCTGCTCAAACAAGTGATGATTCATAAATCGAATCGCCTGCGCAATTCGATCATCCTCGTCTCGAATATTGTCACCATCATCCAGCAGCATAAGGCATAGAAGTCGATGAATCAGCTGCGAGCATGCCGCTTCACTCATGCGCTCTCCGCATGCGCAACGGCTGTGAAAGGAATCCAATAGTTGGACAATCTCAACGAAGTTCGGAAGCGTGAGGACGCGTTTTCCTCCATGTGTCCGAAGAATGCGCTGATAGAACTGCCGTGTATTCAATCCGTTGAACAAAAGCCAGAAAAACTCAAGACCATCTGAGCCTTTATAGCCATACGGCTCCTGACAATCAAACAACACAATCTGTCCGCGAGTCGCAATGGTCTTGCCCTCTGAAAAATCCAGTTCAAATGCCCCATCCTGGACAGCAAGCAGCATAATATTCTGATTATGATCTCCCTGTCTTGCAATCTCCGATTGATGGGTAAATAAGTATTTGTGGTTGCAATAATAGTGCCCGCACCGCGTAGGATAATAAAACAAGTCCCGCGCCAGCGAGGATGGAGTAAAAAAATAACGCTCTGAAATAGGATAAACGCCTGTTTCCGGTATCTGCATCCGTTGGTTCTCCTTTCTGTTTTCATTTCTATTCTATGTATCATCCGCCTCATCCACAAAAGTCCATGTTCTGAATAGCAGGATTTCGCAGGTAATCGGCATATTGTATCATTGGAAAACAATGAATCCCCTGTTATAATAAGAGCATCAAAAGGACATACCGTTATTTGACACTTATTAGGGAGGAATACCAATGAAAATCGCATTTGATGTTGATGTTCTCGCCAAGCAGATGAGCATCAATGATATGGTGCACAAGGTTGCCGACTGGGGCTACAAATACATTGAGCAGTCTCCGCATCCGCGCATCAATCCGTTTTATAAGCATCCGCTGTTCTCGAAGGAGGCAGAGGCAGAATACCGTCAGGCTCTGAAGGAGACCGGTGTCGAGATCTCTTCCTTTATCGTGGTATACCGCTGGAGCGGTCCGACCGAGGAGCAGCGTCAGCACGCCGTTGCTAACTGGAAGCGTATCATTCAGATTGCTGTTGATATGGGTGTTCCGGTTATCAACACCGAATTCTCCGGCGATCCGAACCAGCAGGAAATCTGCAATGGTATGTGGTTCCGTTCGATGGAGGAGCTGCTTCCGATTATTGAGCGAGAGGGTCTGCGCGTTGAGGTTCAGTCTCATCCGTATGATTTCTGCGAGTTGAACGACGAGGCATGTGATCTGGTGAAGTCTTTCCGTTCTAAGAATCTGGGCTACGTTTATTCCGCTTCCCATGGCTTCTTCTATGATCAGGGCAAGGGCGATGTTCGCCATATGTTGAAGTACGCTGGCGACGAGCTGACCCATGTTCTGTTTGCGGATACCTACAATCAGACGAAGGATTGTCGTTACATCCTCAATCCGCCCTGGCTGAATCAGCGCGGCGCAGCAGACGTTACCATTCATCAGCACACCGCAATGGGTGAAGGTGAGGTTGACTTCCCGGGAATCTTTGAGAC
>CAVBHI010000102.1:0-3376 GCA_963595115.1 bacterium | reverse complement strand
GCACCGAACTACCTGCGCTGGTCGTATGCGACCTCGCTGGAGAACATCGACAAGGGCATTGATCGTTTGGAGAAGTTCTTGGCAGAAGCGTAAGAAAAAAGCGTATCTATAGCCAAATAACGCGTGTAAAAGGGCAAGAAATCAAGGAAATCCTTGGCTTCTTGCCCTGAAGTTTATCTATTTTCCCGAAGACCTTACCATGCCGCAGATTTATCTGAGAAAAGAATGGTAAACGTGATGTCTCGGAATCCGCCATTAACACAATAATGTTATACATTCCGCAGAAAATCCTTCTGCCTTTTCGTATACAAATTACATTGCGAGTTTTGGCATTTTCCAGTACAATAATACTATGTTTGTATTCGGCGCAGGAAAGCGCCGGGAAAGGAATTGTAATATGAGCAATATTTACGAGAGCCCATTTTGTTCGCGCTACGCGAGCCCGGAGATGCTGTATGTCTTTTCGCCGGATATGAAATTCTCTACTTGGAGACGTCTTTGGATCTCTCTGGCTAAGGCGGAGAAGGAACTGGGACTGCCGATTACGCAGGAGCAGATTGACGAGATGGAAGCCAATGTAGATAACATTGATTATGAGGTTGCCAAGGCACGGGAAAAAGAAGTTCGTCATGACGTAATGGCGCATGTTTATACCTTTGGCAAGGTCGCACCGAAAGCGGCTGGCATCATTCATCTGGGTGCGACCAGTGCATACGTTGGCGACAACACGGATATTATCCAGATGAAGGAAGGTCTGATTCTGGTTCGTAAGAAGCTGGTATCGGTCATCCGGAAGCTGTCCACCTTTGCGCAAGAGCACAAGGCACAGCCGACGCTTGGCTTTACGCATTTCCAACCAGCGCAGCTGACAACCGTTGGCAAGCGTGCAACGCTCTGGATCAATGAGCTGCTGATGGATTTGGATGAAATTGAGTTCCGCATTGAGAATCTGCGTCTGCTCGGCTCGAAGGGTACAACGGGCACGCAAGCCAGCTTTATGGAGCTGTTTGACGGTGACCATGAGAAGATTAAAAAGATGGAGCAGATGATTGCGGAGGACTTTGGCTTCACCGGTGTTGTTCCGGTTTCCGGTCAGACCTATTCCCGTAAGATTGACGCACAGGTTGTTGCAACGCTGGGCGGTATTGCGGAGTCTGCCAGCAAGTTTGCAACGGATATGCGCCTGCTTCAGCATCTGAAGGAGCTGGAGGAACCGTTTGAAAAGCATCAGATCGGTTCGTCGGCAATGCCGTACAAGCGCAACCCGATGCGTTCGGAGCGCATTTGCTCACTGGCGCGCTATGTTATGGTAGACATGCTGAATCCGGCAGTTACTTCGGCGACGCAGTGGTTCGAGCGCACGCTGGACGATTCCGCAAACAAGCGCATTTCCATTCCGGAGGCATTCCTTGGTATTGATGCGATTTTGAATATTATGATCAACATTGCTGAGGGCATTGTGGTGTACCCGAAGGTTATTGAGCAGCGCGTGATGAATGAGCTGCCGTTTATGGCAACGGAGAACATCATGATGAGCGCAGTAAAACGTGGCGGAAACCGTCAGGAGCTGCATGAGCGCATTCGTCAGCATTCGATGGCGGCAGGCAAGCGCGTAAAGGAAGAGGGTCTGGATAATGACCTGATTGACCGCATTGCAGCAGATCCGATCTTTGGGCTGACAAAGGAGGAAATCGTTGCGGAACTGGATCCGATGGAATACATTGGTCGTGCTCCGCAACAGGTAGATGATTTCATCGAAAACGATGTCATGCCGCGCATTCGCCCGTATTTGGAGGACGAGGAATTGCAGGTAGAGATTAATCTGTAATAAAATAAGTGACATTATGGCGTGAGGAGAAGGACAGCTGTTTTGCGACAGCTGTCCTTCTCGGATTACAGCAGTTTTGATTATGTATAAAATCTTGTAAAAATGAAACGAGATTGTCCAAAAAGTTTGACTTTGATAACTGCATTCGATATAATATAACCGTTCATTGTCACAATAGGAGGCGACAAAATTTGAAAAAGAGTATTCTGTCCTTTGTGGCTGTGCTGTTGGTAATTGTATTACTGTGCTGCACGGCTGCGTTTGGAATCACAGTCGGACCACTGACAATATCCAGTGTGCTGGATGAGGAAAATGGTATCCGCCGCGGCTTAGACCTGGTTGGCGGTTCATCCATTACCTTTGAGGCACAGCTTCCGGATGGGTACGACGAGACAAATCTTTCCTCTGATATGGCTTCGGTTCAGGCGATGATGACCAAACGTCTGGACTCTCTGGGCTATACAGAGGCAACGGTTGAGCTGGTTGGCGACCGCCGCATCAAGGTGGACATTCCGGCTATTTCCGACCCGCAGGAGGCGGTTGATGTGCTGGGTGCAACGGCACAGCTACAGTTCCTCGATGGAGACGGTAATGTCATTTTGACGGGCGCCGGCATCAAGAAGGCCAGTGCGGAGTATGGGCAAATCAGTGACTCCTCGATTTCGAGCGAACACTATGTTTCGGTTGAGTTCACGGATGATGCGAAGGACGCCTGGGTAAAGGCGACAAAGGCGGCGGCACAGGCGGATGCCGATGGCGATTCGGAGCACAACATGATTAAGATTATGATGGACGACGATGAGATCTCCGCGCCGACCGTCAGCAAGGAATATGCTTCTACCGGTATCACGGGTGACGGCTGCGTCATTTCCGGCAATTTTGATGCGCAGTCGGCAAAAACATTGGCAGAACAGATTAACATCGGTCAGCTGCCGTTTACGTTGGAAAAGGTGTCTATGAGTTCGGTCGGTCCGTCCCTGGGCGAGAAGGCGCTGTCCACCAGCCTGATGGCTGGCGGCATCGGTGTTCTGCTGGTTATGCTCTTTATGATTGTGGTATACCGTCTGCCGGGTCTGATTGCGTCAATTGCACTGATGTTCTACACAGCGCTGGATGCTGTTATTTTGTCGGCAGCCCATGTCAACCTATCGTTGCCGGGAATTGCAGGTATTATCCTATCCATCGGTATGGCGGTTGACGCAAATGTTATTATCTTTGAACGAATTAAGGAAGAACTGCGCAACGGCAAGACCATTCGCGCGGCAATTGATTCCGGCTTCCACCGTGCGTGGACAGCTATTTTGGACTCGAACATTACGACGATTATTGCAGCCGTTGTGTTGTACTTCTTCGGTTCGGGTACGGTCGTTGGATTTGCACTGACGCTTGGACTGGGCGTTGTCCTGTCCATGTTTACGGCGGTCACGATTACTCGTTTCCTGCTTAATCGTATTGTAGACTTTAAGATTCACAATCCGAAGGTCTACGGTCTGTAAGAAGGGGGAAGGAGTATCATGAAGAAGCATCGTTTTTCAATTGTTAAGAAAT
>CAVBHI010000101.1:0-2668 GCA_963595115.1 bacterium | reverse complement strand
GCTCTTCTTGGTCGGGATGGTGGTGTTGCGCTCAATCAGCTTGGTGCAGACACCGCCGAGGGTTTCAATGCCCAGCGACAGCGGCGCAACGTCCAGCAGCAGAACGTCCTTGACCTCGCCGCCAAGTACGCCGCCCTGAATGGCTGCGCCGACAGCAACGCACTCGTCCGGGTTGATGCCCTTGAATGCGTCCTTGCCGGTAATGCCCTTAACGGCTTCCTGAACCGCCGGAATACGGGTAGAACCGCCGACCAGCAGAATCTTCGCCAGATCCGCCGCCGCAATGCCGGCATCCGACAGAGCCTGACGAACCGGACCCATGGTTGCATCCACCAGATCACGGGTCAGATCGTTGAACTTTGCACGGGACAGCGTCAGCTCCAAATGCTTCGGACCGGTTGCGTCCGCCGTGATGTACGGCTGGCTGATGGTGGTGGTAGCCACACCGGACAGTTCAATCTTTGCCTTCTCTGCCGCTTCCTTCAGGCGCTGCATTGCCATGCGGTCGCCGCGCAGGTCAATACCGGTGCTGGTCTTGAACTCATCTGCCATCCAGTCGATGATGCGCTGGTCAAAGTCGTCGCCGCCGAGGTGGTTGTTGCCCGCGGTCGCCAGTACCTCAATGACGCCATCGCCGATTTCCAGAACGGAAACATCGAACGTGCCGCCGCCCAGGTCATATACCATGATCTTCTGGGAGTTTTCCTTGTCAACGCCATATGCCAGCGCTGCCGCAGTCGGCTCGTTGATAATACGCAGAACCTCCAGACCGGCAATCTTGCCGGCATCCTTGGTTGCCTGACGCTGGGAGTCGGTGAAGTACGCCGGAACGGTGATAACCGCCTGCGTTACCGGAGAACCGATATACGCCTCCGCGTCCGCCTTCAGCTTCTGCAGAATCATTGCAGAAACCTCCTGCGGGGAATAATTCTTGCCGTCAATGCCAACATGGTAATCCGAACCCATGTGACGCTTGATGGAAATGATGGTGCGGTCTGCATTGGTGACAGCCTGATTCTTTGCGGTCTGTCCGACAATGCGCTCGCCCTGCTTGTTAAATGCAACGACAGACGGTGTGGTTCTCGCGCCTTCGCTGTTCGGAATTACGACTGCCTCGCCGCCTTCCATAACGGCAACACAGGAGTTTGTTGTACCTAAGTCAATACCAATAATCTTGCCCATAATAATACCCTCCAAATGTATCGAAATATTTTTTTAACAACGTTAGGCTTCCCGCAGCGCGGGAAGATGATTCAGTTGGCGACCTTGACCATCGCCGTGCGAATGATCTTGTCACCGATTTTAAAGCCCTTCTGGAAGCACTCTGCGATGCAATTTTCGCCGAGACTTTCGTCCTCCACATGCATAACGGCGTTGTGAATGGTCGGGTCAAATTCCGTGTTCGGTTCTGCGGAGATGATCTCCACATTGACGGACTCCAGGGCGGAGGTAAACTGCCGTGCGGTCATCTCCACACCCTTTTTATATTCTTCATCCGCTGTTTCCTGTGCAAGCGCGCGCTCCAGCGAGTCAAACACCGGAAGCATTGCGCCCAGCGCCTTTCCGGTCGCCTCGGCACGGATGGTGTCGCGCTCACGGGCGACACGCTTGCGGAAATTATCATATTCTGCCGCCATACGCATATAGCGGTCATTCAGCTCATCATATTGCGCCTTCCAGTCTTCCGTCTCCGGCGCGGATGCTTCCTCCGCGCTTTCCTCCGGTGCCGCCTGCTCCGGCTCTTCTGTCTGTGCCGCGGTTTCTTCTACCGGCGCGTTTTCCTGCTGCTCTTCTTCCAGCGGAGTTTTGGTTTCGTTTGCCATTGGTTATGCTTCCTCCTCATTCGCCGCGCGGGCGAGTGTTGTTCTATTTGTTGCCGTTGTCCTCGTCGTCCTCCGCCTCATCGAAGAAGGTCTCTGCAATCAACTTATTCAGCCCCTTGGAAAACAGACTCAAGCGGGCGGACAGCCGTCCGTAGTCCATGCGCGTCGGTCCGACAATGCCAATCAAGCCGCGCCCGATGTTGCCAATGTTATAGGTCGCATAGACCATACTGGCATTTTCCAGCGGCTCTACGCCGTTTTCCGGTCCGATGGTAATGCGCACCCCGTCAATCTCACGGGTGAAGCGCCGCAGCGCGGGGACGTGCGAATCATCACCGATGTAATCCAGCAGCGCCTGCGCCTTGCGCGCATCCTTATATTCCGGATGCGACAGCAGCTTGGACGCGCCGAGCAGGAACAATTCCTGCGAGCTTAGCTCCTCAATCAAATCCTCAATGAATTCGGCGATCGGCATGAGCAGCGCCGTCAGTCCGGCGGCGCGGCGCACAATATCAAATCGCTGCTTGGTGATGGACTCAATCGGAATACCGGTCAGGGTTTGATTGAGCACATAGGTAAGCAGCTCGACATCATCCTTGGACACCGGACAGGCGGTACGGATCATCTTATTTTTGACCACGCCGCTATCTGTAACGACAACGATGACAAAATTCAAGCTGTCAACCATAATGATTTCAAACCGACGGATGGTAATGCGCTGCATCGTCGGTGTGACGGCAAGCGTCGTATAATTCGTCAGGTTGGAAATCAGCTGCCCGGCTTCGGAAATCAGGCGATCCAGTTCCTTGGCTTTCAGCTTCGTGACCGAATTGATGCTGTTGATG
>CAVBHI010000100.1:0-2124 GCA_963595115.1 bacterium | reverse complement strand
TACGTCCCGCAGCGCTGTCATGACAGCGATACCACCTGCTCTCATTAATTTTTTTACTGCGTATATTCTACGGCAGGCATCCTGCACAATTTCTGAGCAGCACTCTTTTTATTGCAGATTGTCTGTGGCATACATCAGCGCAGACAGCACAACCACCGGAGCAGTTTCACATCGCAGGATACGCGGTCCCATCGCAAGCGGCTGTATGCCCCGTTCGGCAATCCGCTGCGCTTCCTCCGGATCGAACCCTCCCTCCGGACCGGTGATGATGGCTACAGAAGAGAGGGATTCCTTACGTTCGATTGCCTCTCGCAGGGAAATGCGGTCGCCTGTCTCATACATGAACAAGACAAGCTCGGACAGCGCAGCGATGTCCAATGCCTCTTCCAGTGAACCGACAGCATCAACGCGCGGAATAATACCGCGCCCGGACTGTTTGGCAGCGGATTCCGCAATTTTTTGGAAACGCATCAGCTTTTTCTGCATACTCTTTGTGTCCGGTCGCGCGACACAGCGTTTGCTGAGGAAGAAAATAATCTCATTGGCACCCAACTCGGTACATTTTTGCACAATATAATCCGCACGTTCGCCCTTTGGAAATCCGGCAAGCACGGTACAGGACACGCTTGGCTCTGTGGTACTTGTCAAGGCTTCCCGAACCGATACCGTAACGCCTGCTGCTGCGATCTCTTGAATCTCACAGAGAAAATCTTTCCCCTGTCCGTTGCTGATAATGATGGTATCTCCGGGCTTGCGGCGCAGCACTTTAATGTGTTCTGCATTTGCACCCGTTAAAATAGCGCTGGATTCTCTAATCTCGCCATCGGTTACAAAGAATTTCGGCACAAACATCCTCTCCTTTGAAATTGCCTTTTCTGTGTTGTATTATCGCATATCCCATTCCTGTTTGCAAGCTGGGGAAACCAGCTGGTCTGTTTTACAAAAAGCAGACACATTCTTTTCGCTTCTTTGATAGCACAATTTGTCTTGCCTACTATAATGAAACACAACAAGGAATGGAGGAAAACAAAATTATGAAGAAAGATAAGCAAAAAATCAAAGAGATCAAACGAGCGATGCAGACCGGTATCTTCCCCATTCAATTTCGTGCGGCGGTCAAAGCAGTCAATACATCATTAAAGCAGGTACAGAAGCAGCTGTCATCAGAATATGATCGGGACGTCATCCAAAGCATCACCTCCCGCCAGAAAACGCCATCCAGTATTTATACAAAACTGGTAAAGAAAGACTTGGAAATCAGCTTTGCATCGGCACAGCGTTCTATCAAGGATTTGATTGGCGTTCGTGCTGTTTGTGTGTTCCATGATGATGTATATGCCGTTGCGGCACTTTTGAAAGCGCAGAGCCACTTAACTCTGATAAAGGAAAAGGATTATATTCAAAATCCCAAGAAGAATGGCTATCGGAGTCTCCATCTGGTATTTGACGTACCGATTCTTGTCAAAGGTGTCAACTACTGCGTTCCGGTTGAGCTTCAGCTTCGCTCAATGGCGATGGATTATTGGTCTGTTGCAGAGCATCAGTTCGTCTACAAAAAGAAGCTCCCGCAGGCGGAAGCAATTTCCAAACAATTAAAGCAATATGCACGTGAGCTGAATAAAATTGACTGCAAGATGCAGAAGCTCCGCGATGAGCTGACGCGGCAGCAGATTTTGGAAACACAAGTAAGCTCCTATCTGGTCACGGCAGAGCGGTAATGACTTCCGACAAAAGCCTTTATTCCGTGGATGTCCTTGGTTGTCTGAAATCATCATACATAGAGCGCTTCCGGCTTGTCAAGGCAGGTGCTTTTGCGGCAGGCTAGCAAGAATTTGAAAAATCACTTGACTTTTTTGATTTTATGCATTAAAGTTTAGAAGTGAAATGAAACAAAGTGATTCTTGCGGCGGCAGCACAATGGCTGCTTGGAGCAAGAGGAAAGAAGGGGAATTATGAAAATTCTATTGCTTGTCGTTTACTTTGCTGTACTGGTCGGCATTGGATTCTACTGCCGCCGTCATGCAACGGATGTCAATGGATTTGTTCTTGGCGGACGATCCGTTGGTCCGTGGCTGACTGCATTTGCGTATGGTACTTCGTATTTTTCCGCCGTTGTCTTTGTCG
>CAVBHI010000099.1:0-3280 GCA_963595115.1 bacterium | reverse complement strand
GCAGCCTTATCCTGTTTGGCAGCAAAAGAAGCAATGGAAAGAAAAACGGTATGACAGTAAGGAGGATACGGTATGAGTGTACGACTGAACGAAGACAAAAATGTGGTTGCTCGAATCCGAGAGGGACTTAAGGCGCGTGGCGGCTACTGCCCGTGTCGCGTACTCAAGACGGAGGAAAACAAGTGTATTTGTCAGGAATTTCGCAATCAAATTGCCGACCCGAATTTTGAAGGATACTGTCACTGTCAGCTGTACTACAAGGATAACAAATAATGTACGCTGACGAATGAGCAAAGAACAGCCTCGCTTCTGTTTTTAGGAGCGAGGCTGTAAACAATATTAGGCTTTTTTTGCCCGATGTGCATCGGCAAATACCTTGATGATTTGAATGACAAACGTCGGCAGGAATGCCAGCAGAATGATTTCTCCCAAGTTGGATATGCCGAATTGCGGCGAAATTAAGAATAGTGTTTTCAAGCCCGGCGTAAACAAAACCAGCAGGAGCAGGATGATGCCGGCGAAAAATGCCAGATTGGAAGCTGGATTGGTGGAAAACTTTAGCCGGAAAATGGACTCCTGCGCACGGCAATTGAAGCCGTGGAACAGGCGCGCCAGCGTCAACGTAGAGAATGCCATGGTGGAAGCAAGTATTGCATCGGCATTGTGATAGCCAAGGTAGAAGGCAATCATTGTGACAATTGCGATGAGCAATCCTTGACCGCCGATGCGAGAGAGAAGCGCTTGATCTAAAATCGGTTCCTGTGGATTGCGAGGCTTGCGGTTGAGCAGACCACGGCGAGCAGGCTCCATACCAATGGCGATTGCCGGAAGCGAATCGGTCAAGAGATTGATAAATAACAGATGAACCGGCTGGAATGGCACAGGAAGCGCCAGAAGTGACGCATACAGTACGCAGAAAATGCCAGCTGCATTGCCAGACAGCAGAAAACAGATTGAGTTTTTAATGTTTTCATAAACACTGCGACCATTGACAACCGCCTTGACAATTGTGGCGAAGTTGTCATCTGCCAGAATCATCGAGGCCGCATCCTTGCTGACCTCCGTGCCAGTGATGCCCATAGCGACACCGATATCCGCTTTTTTCAGCGCCGGTGCATCGTTGACACCGTCGCCGGTCATGGATACAATATTTCCGCGTCGCTGCCATGCGTTGACAATACGGATCTTGTGCTCCGGAGAAACACGAGCATAGACAACAACGTGCGGCAGACATTCATCCAGCTGATCGTCCGTCATCTGATCCAGCTCTACGCCGGAGAGCGCCATATCTTCGTCTTGGAAAATGCCCAACTGTCGTGCAATCGCGGTTGCCGTGACCTTGTGATCACCAGTAATCATAATGGTGCGGATGCCGCCGCGTTTTGCATCCGCGACAGCTTGAATGGCTTCCGGACGCGGTGGATCAATCATAGAGATCAGACCAATAAAAGTGAATTCCTGTTCATCTGCCAGCGTGAGCGGGCGGAGACAATCGACTTCATGATACGCAAATGCCAATACACGAAGCCCTTCGGCTGATAGCATGTTGTTTACTTGAGCGATTTTCGCACGATGCTCCGGTGTCATAGGCACTTTGCCCTCGTGTGTCAGCAGATATTGAGAACGATCAAGCAGAACATCCATAGCACCCTTGGTAAACAGGGTCGGAATGCCATCTACGTCATGCAGGGTACTCATTAACTTGCGATCCGAGTCAAATGCCAATTCACCTAAGCGAGGATGATGCGAACGATACAATTCTTCATCAACATGGAATTGCTCGCCCAGCATAACCAAAGCAACTTCGGTGGGATCGCCAATGGATGTGCCGTTTTCCTCATCGTTGGTTGCATCACTGTCAAGCAGGGCAGCCTTGAGCAACAATCGCTGTACATTATTGGAGAGATCCAAATCCTTGCCATCAACAAGAGAACCATCTGCATAAATCTTTTGTGGTGTCATCTTGTTCTGCGTCAATGTGCCGGTTTTATCCGAACAAATAACAGAGACACTGCCAAGACTTTCCACTGCTTTAAGATCCTTGATAATGGCGTTTTGTTTCGCCATTTTTTGCGTACCCATAGCCAAAACAATCGTGACAATGGAGGATAGCGCCTCCGGAATAGCGGCGACGGCGAGAGCGACCGCAAACATCAGAGAATCCAGAATGCTCATGCCGGTGCGGAAGATCGAAAGAGCAAAGACAACGCCGCAGATAATCATAATGACAATCGCAAGCTTTGCACTGAATGCGTCTAAGCTTTCTTGAAGTGGTGTTTTGCGTTGCTGCGTCTGGTTCATGAGTGCAGCAATCTTACCTAACTCCGTATTCATACCAGTACCGGTGATTAATACCGTTGCACGACCATAGGTTACAAGAGAACCGGAAAAGACCATATTTTTTTGATCACCCAGCGCAACTTGCTCGGAGGTGATGGTATCGGCAAATTTTTCTACGCCTTCGGATTCACCGGTCAGAGAGCTTTCGTTTACCTTGAGTGAGAAATTTTCTAAAATGCGTCCGTCGGCAACAACCATGTCACCGGCTTCCAAGAGGACAATATCGCCCGGAACGACATCAACAGAGGGGATTTCCACTCGAACACCGTCACGCAGTACCTTGGCAGTGGGAGAGGACATTGCCTTGAGACTTTCGAGTGATTTCTCCGCCTTGAGATATTGTACGGTTCCCAATACTGCATTGAGAATGAGTACAGCGAAGATGACAATGGTACTTTCTGCATTTCCTGAGAAGGCTGAGATGATAGCTGCAACAATCAGGATAAAGACCATGAGATCCTTAAACTGTTCAAAGAAAATTTGCAGTACACTTTTTTTCTTCCCCTCAGATAGCTTGTTGAGACCATACTGCGCGGTACGTTGCTGTGCATCGGCGGCAGAAAGACCAGCTGAAGTGGTTTTTAATGCCGTCAATGCCTCTTGTGGCGTCTTTCTGTAATAGAGTTCTGCCATAATGGTATCCGTCCTTTCTTGTTCTGATTCCGTTGGCGGAAGAGCATAAAAAAAGACCTTCCGCCAACTGATGCGTATAACAACAGTTGCCGAAAAGTCTTGTTACCTAATAGGTGTATATCGCCAGATTCAAACATTTGAATCGTGATGTTGACGACATAGCTTTGAAACTACTCCCTTTTCAACTGTAATTAGTCTACCACAGTAGTCGTTGTAAGTCAATCCGTTTTGTCCGATTTCGTATGTGAAAATTGTGTAACGTTACAATAGATGTGAGACCAAAGGTATAGAAAAAGGCGATTGAGTT
>CAVBHI010000098.1:0-12759 GCA_963595115.1 bacterium | reverse complement strand
CACCGCCGTATAGCCTGCCGAAGCTGCGTGAAAAGGCGATTTTTGCTGCGGTTGGCACGACGTCCGGAACGGGTACGGAGGTCACGTCCTTCTCGGTTATCACGGACGATGAGAGTGGTATCAAGTATCCGATTGCGGACTTTGAAATCACGCCGGATATTGCGATTGTGGACACCGATATTCCGCAATCCATGCCGGCAACGCTGACGGCGGATTCCGGTATGGACTCGCTGACGCACTCGATTGAGGCGTATGTCGCGACGGCGCACACCGATTTGACGGACTGTCTCGCCATCAAGAGCGCACAGATGGTATTTGAGAACCTGGTGGATTCCTACCATGGCAGCGCAGAGGCAAAGCGTCAGGTGCACGTCGGACAGGATTTGGCAGGTATGTCGTTCTCCAATGCGCTGCTGGGTATCGTGCATTCGCTGGCGCATAAGGTCGGTGTTATCTATGGCGTGACCCACGGACGCTGCAACGCAATCATGCTGCCGTATGTTGTGGCGTACAACAGCGTAGCTGTTCCGGAGCGCGTAGCGGATATTGCCAAGGCACTGGGCTTCTCCGGCGCGACCAATAAGCAGTTGATTAACGCGCTGGTACAGGGCATCAAGGATCTGAATACGGCATTGGATATCCCGCTGTCGTACAAGGATGCCGGTGTTGACGAGAAGGTATTTTTGGATACCATGGATGTGCTGGCAGAGGCAGCCTGCGGCGACCCGTGCACGCTGTTCAATCCGCGTGAGACGGACGTTGAGACCATGAAAAAGATCATGACCTGCTGCTACTACGGTACGGACATCACGTTCTGAGAAAACCAATTGCCCGATACGGGACATTGTGTTGTGAGATAGCCATAAGGTAGAAGGAACGAGGGCGGGAGCATTGTGCAAAATGCGCCCGAAAAAAAGAACGGGATTTGGAGTCTGAATGGGTTTCCGGATCTCGTTCTTTGCGTTGTTCCACTGCTGTGAAAAGGGGAAAAGCAAACCGGATTTCCTGCATTTGACCACAGCAGACCGACCACTGTCGTGGGCGGAAGAAATTTTTGCGGCTTTGGTTGACAGGGGAGCGAATGCATGCTATACTTACTGTGTTAGATGTGATAGTACAGATGGTGAAGACAAGCAGCAGTCCATTCAGGGATTTGCCATTGTTACGGTTGTTTGACATGCGGGGGCGTGAAACTCACCGAAGTACGAGGTGCATGAGGTGACACGCCGCTCTTCACGGGGGAAGCGAAGGGCGGTATCACAGCTAATTACAGCGCGTCAGCGGGGGAAGCTGACGCGCTGTTTTTTACCTTGTGCATCCGACCGACTGCGACAAGAGTGTCCTGCCGTGCCCCGTTACGGAAAGCCGATCAGCTGTTTTCGATCTTCACCCATACATTGCCGTGTCGGTGGCTTTTGACACAGGCGTTGACAAACTGCATGCTTTTGATCCCGTCCTCAATGGTCGGATGGGGGAGCGCCGGCTCGTGCGTCTCACCCTGTCTGCGCAATACCTCGCGGCAGAAGGCGCGGTAGAAGTTGCCAAAGGCTTCAAAGAAGCCCTCCGGATGTCCGGCGGCAATGCGGGACATACTGTGCGCGTTTGGTTCCAAAAAATCACGACCGTTGGTTAGATAGACCTCCGGACCGTTGACGCGATTGAACTTGAGCCGTGTTGGCTGGTCGTGATTCCATTCAAGCGAACCCTTGTCTCCGTAAATACGAATGGATACCGTGCACTCGTGTCCGATAGCAACCTGCGATGCCCATAGCATGCCCGGAATGCCGCCGCTTAGCCGCAGCAAAACCTGCGTGTTGGTATCCAACGGCATATCCGCCGGAATGCGGCAGAGGTTTGCCAGTACCTCTTCGATGTCCAGACCGGTTGCGGTGTGGAGCAGACAGGTCAGATGGGTACCAATGTCCGCCGTGCAGGCGGCGTCTCCGGCCTGCTCTGGATCAAAGCGCCAAGCGTGGCGGACGTCGTTTCCTGCCTCCAGCGCGGCGATGACCCAATCCTGCGGGAATTCCAGCATAACCGTCAGAATTCGACCGATTTCGCCCTTGTCAATCATTGCGCGCATCTGATGTACTAACGGGTAGTTGACATAGGTATAGCTGACACCGAAGTGAAGTCCGCGCTGCGCGGCGATACGCCGCAGCTCTACCGCCTCCTCCACCGACATGGCGACCGGCTTATCGCAGGAGACATGAATACCGTGCTCCAAGAAGCACTTGGCAATTGGAAAATGGGTCTTATTCGGCGTGGCGATGATGACGAAATCAATGCCGTCGGCACGCTGACTCTCCGCCTCTGCCATCTGCCGGTAGTCGGTGTACAAGCGATCCGACGAGATGTGTAATTCGTCTCCGGCTTGCCGGTTTTTGTCCGCTCGACGGGAAAAACAGCCGGCGGACAGCTGTGCCAAATCGTCCATCTGTGCACCGCGGCGGTGCGCTGCACCGATAAACGAGCCGGGACCGCCGCCGACCATACCAAACGAAAGTAACTTCATAGCATTCTCCTCCTGTAGCGCAAGGGTGTTCGGTTCTTTGTGCTCCTATTGTAAAAAAGAGAAGAAGAGAAAACCAGAGAAAACCGCGCACAAAGTATGGCATCTCCGGCGTTCTGTCAGATTGGCATCTTGCGAAATTGGCGCGGGGACATGCCGACGCGGCTGTGAAACGCGGCGGCAAAGCTGGAGTCATAGGAATACCCGACCGCCGCAGCGATTTCGGAAATGGACAGACGGGTTTCCTTCAGCAGGGTTTTGGCGTGATTGACACGCAGATTCATGAGATATTCGTGTGGCGCTTGTCCGGTATGTGCCTTGAACTGTCGGTTGAGCTGGGATTCGCTCAGATGAAATTCCCGCGCCAGACCGGCGGCGGACAGATCCTCCGACAAATGCTCCAGCAAATAGCGCTGCATGGCGGCAATTTGCGGATTGTCCACCTCGTGCGGACTGCCGACATAGAGCAGGCTGCACATCAGGTCGTTCAGGCGGCGGGAGGTCGTGACCTCATCCAGCTGTCCGATTTCGCGCATCTGCTGCAAAATCTGCTGCATTTGCGACAGAATTCGCTGGGGATGGTCGGTGCGAATAATCGCGCCGTGCTCGCGCCGAATGGCACGGCAGAACGCGCCGGTATTTGCGCCGTCCAGATGAATCCAGATATATTCCAGCGGCTCGACGGCGCGGTAACAATGCGGCGTGTAGCAGCTGAAAAAGCCGCATTCCTCTGCGCCGATGCGGACGGTCTCTCCCTCGCTTGTCACCTCCATCGTGCCGCGGAGGACATAGAACAGCAGATAGCTCTCCATATAATCGCGCTCAACGATATAGTGGGTGTCGCAGGTGAAATGACCGATGCGCTGTAAATAGTGCAGCAGCTCCCGCGCCAAGGCGGACGGCGTGGCATCGTATAGCTCGGAGTGACGCGCGACGCCTTTTTCGTAGGGCAGATCCATGGGCTTTCGCTCCCTTCCGTGAGGATTTTCTTTGTACAGTATAACATAAGATGGGAACGCCGTAACAAGGGGATGCGTGAAATGCCTTGTTTTTTGCGAGATTTTTGCCGTTATTTTTCATGCTGCTTTTTTATACTGAAGATACCAAAGGAAGAAAAAACGGTGTTGCTACAGGAGGTTTTTGTATGAAAAAGGATATGATTTCGGTCGGTGTCATCGGTGCGGGAGGATTTATCGGACAGGATCATCTGAAGCGGATGGCAAGTGTGGTGGAGGGTGTTCGTATTGCGGCGCTGTACGATTTGGATCAGGAGCGGTGTGCGGCGCTGGCGGAGAAGTACGGCGCGCAGGTCATGGATTCGGCAGAGGCGCTGATTGCATCGCCGGAGGTGGATGCCGTGATGATTACCGCGTGGGACGGCGTTCATGCCGATTTGACGCAGAAGTGCATTGTGGCGCACAAGCCGGTATTTTGTGAAAAGCCGCTGGCGACGACGCTGGAGGACTGCAGGGATATTGTACAAGCGGAGCGGCGTGCAGGAGAAGGATTGGTGCAGGTGGGCTTCATGCGCCGCTTTGATGCCGACTATAAGAAGATGAAGGACATCCTGAAGTCCGGCGCGCTGGGCAAGCCGATTATGGCGCACTGCATCAGCCGCACACCGCGCATCGCCAAGGGCTTCCGCGATCCGATGCACATCACGAACATTGTCATTCATGAGATCGACGTGTTCCGCTGGCTGCTGGATGAGGAGATTGTGCGTGGACAGGTACATTTCTCCCGCTCGACCTGTTTTGCGGAGGAAGGGCTGCATGACCCGCAGCTCGTGCTGATGTGGTCGGAAAGCGGTGTGCTGATTGACGTGGAATCATCGGCAAATAGCTATTATGGCTATGAGATTCAGTGTGAAATCGTGTGCGAAAAGGGCACGATACGTCTGCCGAATCCAGCAGCGCCGATTGTTCGTTCTCGCTTGCAGTGTGCGGTGGAGATTATGGACGATTGGTCGGAGCGTTTTCCGGATGCCTATCGGGCAGAATTGCAGCATTGGATTGATTACCTGCGCGGACGGGAGAGCGAGGCAGGACCGAGCACACAGGACGGCTATGCCGCCTGTGCCGTCGCGGAAGCGTTGATGCTGTCGCAGCAGACCGGACAGGCGGAGGATGTACTGGGCTTGTAACGCCGCATTCTGCAAAAACAAATCGACCGCTGACGTGGGGAATTCCTGCGTTGGCGGTCGATTTCTGCGTTTATATATATGGTATTTGACTTTCCTGCGGGGAAAGCGGTTGGCTTTGGTGGAGGATGCGATACTGTCGCGGGGAAACTCCCATGCGTTTGACAAACAGGTTGATCAGGCTGCCGCTGGAGGAATAGCCGACCTCGGTGGCGATTTCGCTGATGGGCATGGTAGAGTGGGCGAGGAGGACACGGGCGTGCTCAATGCGCGACTTGATAATGTACTCTGCCGGAGAAAAGCCGGTGCGGCGTTTGAACAGGTGTGCAAAGTACGAGGTACTCAGGCAGACGTGCGATGCCAGCTCGTCCACCGAGATGGACTGCCCGATGTGGGAGCGGATGTACAAAATCGCCTGGTCAACGGGGCTGATATCGGCGTTTTCCTGCGCACTCGGTGCGAGCAAAAGCTCAAACAGGCGGTAAATGCGCATGGAGCTTTGTATATCGCTCTCAATGCCGTCATGTTCATAAAATTGCACCATGTCGTACAGAAGATTGCCGATCAGCAGATTGTTGTCGCGCCGAATGAGCCAGCCGTGCAGATCGGTGATGCGGCGGCAGATTTCATGGGAATTCGAGCCGTCAAAGTGCATATAAACAAATTCCAAACCGTCCTCGGCACGGTAATAATGCGGCTCCATGCAGTCAAGCAGCAGCACATCCCCTGCCTCGGCGATGTGCTGTTCCCCGCGGTATTGGATATAGAAGCGCCCCTTGCGGACGAATGCCGCCAGCATGGGCGGATAGCTGTCACGCTTCATATAATAGCTGCTTGTACAGAAATAGTGTCCGCACCAAGTCGGATAAAACAGCAGATTTTTTGCGGTTTGCGAGGGAGTGAACGAAAAACAAATGGATTCACTCCGGATGCCGGGATCAACACTTTTCACGATGAACGCCTCCGAAAACAGGATTGATGAACGTAAGAGCAGGATGGCATAATGCGATGTTGTTACTTTCTGTGCAAAAGCAGAATTGATGAACTTTACGACAGAACACTGTATTGCATATCTCACAAGTCTATTCTATAATAAAGCCAGAAAACAGGAAACAAGCACAATAAACAAAGATTGAATGCGTGATTTGTGCATGTTTCACAAGGCAAGTTTTCCCTGTAGGGAAAAGCAGCATCCATATAGTTTATCTGGAGAAAGGGAGAATATTATGTTTATCGGTGAAAAGAAAATTGCTCGCCCGTTCCGTTGGGGCATCGTCGGCGGCGGTCGCACAAGCGGCGTTGGCTACAAGCATCGTCTGGGCGCAATGCGCGACAACACCTCGTTTGTTTTGAAGGCAGCTGCATTTGATTTGGACTTCGCACGCTGCGTGGATTTCGGTAAGAACCTGAATATGGACGAGGAACGTCTGTATCCGGATTACAAGACCATGTTCGCCGAAGAGGCAAAGCGCGAGGACGGCATTGAGGCGGTTGACATCGCAACGCCGAACTTCCAGCACTTTGAGGTCTGCAAGGCAGCTCTGGAGGCTGGTCTGCATGTTATCTGTGAAAAGCCGCTGTTCTTCAAGGTAGAAGAGGGCGAGGAAATCAAGAAGCTGGCAGACAAGATGGGCAAAATCGTTTGTGTTACCTACGGCTTCTCCGGTTTTGACCTGCTCAGCCAGATGCGCTCGATGGTACTCAACGGAGACATCGGTGAGGTCACGATGGTTGACCTGCGCTATGCACACGGCTTTGCGTGTGACCCGACCGGCGACAAGCAGGCAGAGGGTCAGAAGTGGCGTGTTGATCCGGCGAAGTCCGGTCCGTCCTTCGTGCTCGGCGACCTGTCCACGCACACCTTCTACATGTCCGAACTGATTTGCCCGCAGCTCAAGCTCAAGCAGCTGCTGTGTGACCGTCAGAGCTTCATCAAGTCCCGTGCTCCGCTGGAGGACAACGCCTATGTTCTGATGCGTTACGAGAACGGCGCGGTAGGTCGTATGTGGGCTTCCGCAGTCAACGCAGGCGACATGAGCAGCCAGCATATCCGCATTGTCGGCACGAAGGCATCGCTGGAGTGGAACGACATGCATCCGGACGAGCTGCATTATGAGGTACAGGGCAAGCCGGCACAGACGCTGGTTCGCGCGATGGATTACCTGAATCCGGAGGCACTGGAGTACGAGCGCCTGGGCGCACTGCACTACACCGGTCTGATTGAGTCGTGGAGCAACCTGTACACCCGCTTTGCCATTGCGATGGACGCAAAGAATCGCGGCGACGAGGAGACCCTGAACAATCTGGTATATCCGGATCTGGAGCACGGCATCGACGGCATCCGTTGGGTAACAAAGTGTGTTGAGTCCGCAGATAAGGGCGGCGTTTGGGTCGATTTCAAGTAAAACACTGCACAACATCATCCATTCTTTTTCGTTATCCTTGTATCGCCGCCCGTATCCTGCGGGCGGCGGTCGGATAATCATAGAAACAAACTCCGAAATCATCGGTTGATATAAGTGAGGTTATCATTATGAAGCTTTCGATTTGTACTGACGTATTCGGCAAGATTCCGCTGACCGAGATGCTGGACAAGGTTGTGGCTTACGGCATTGATGCCGTTGAGCTGACTGCCGGCGGCTGGGGCGGCTGCAACTTTATCGAGTCTGCCGAGGAATATATTAACGACGACGCGAAGCGCGAGGCGTTTTTGCAGGAGATCAAGAGCCGCGGCTTGGAAATTTCCGCGCTGAACTGCTCCGGCAACCCGCTGATTGACACCCCGATGGGTCATGAGCACTCCAAGACCATGCGCGATACCATGGTTCTGGCAGGCAAGCTGGGTGTTGACACGGTTGTCACGATGTCCGGTCTGCCGGCAGGCGCACCGGGCGACAAGACGCCGAACTGGTTTGTTTCCACGGTTTCGTGGCCGGATTTTGACGGCTTCTCCTACATGAAGGAAGGCGTTAAGTACCAGTGGGAGACCGCCGCTGCATGGTGGAAGGAAACCTGCCGCATCGCCAAGGAAAACGGTGTCAAGAAGATTGCCATCGAGGAATTCCCGGGCGCACTGGTGCACAACGTTCGCACGTTCAACAAGCTGTGTGAGGTTGTCGGTGCGGATTCCGATGTACTCGGTCTGAACCTCGACCCGTCTCACCTGATGATTCAGGGTGCAGAGCCGATTGCGGCAGCACGCGTGCTGGGCGACAAGATTTTCTACGTACATGGCAAGGATGCCCGTCCGGAGCGTTACAACGTCGATGTGGACGGTTTGCTGGAGAATCTGCCGGTTGAGTGCTCCAAGGATCGCACGTGGAACTACGTTGCGGTTGGCTGCGGACGTGATTTGCAGTGGTGGAAGGAATTCTTCTCCGTCTGCCGCATGATGGGCTACAACGGCTACGTTTCGTTGGAGATGGAGGATCTGACCATGAGCGTAGAAGCAGGTCTGGAAACCTCGATTGACGCGCTGAAGGCAACCATCAGCAAGTAAGAATATATAAAATTGCCATATTACCTCTTTCGGGCGGGATTCCGCGTGGAATCCCGCCATTTTCTCTTTCGTTGCTTGAAATAGCACAAGGGATTTGTTATAATTGCTATAATGTGAGGTATGACAAAATGAATATTTTGTCATACCTGCCAAGATACAGTTTAACACATCAAAAAAAGGTAATTGGCACACCAAGCGTCGGTTGGAGTGGAGAGAACAACCGAGAAGAGAGAAAGACGTAAAGAAGAGATAAAACAGAAAGTGTGTTAGGATTATGATTTGGACGTTAATTACCTTTATTGGGTTTACGGCGCTCGTTGCCATAATCTCCTATTTCAAGACAAAGGGAGATGACCAGACAACGGCAGAAGGATATTTTCTGGCGGGACGCGGTCTGCCGGGCTTCGTCATTGCCGGTTCTCTGCTGCTGACAAACCTGTCGGCGGAGCAGCTGGTCGGCACAAATGGACAAACATGGCTGGTCGGCATGAGTCCGATGGCGTTTGAGATTGTTGCAGCACCGTGCTGTATTGTTCTGGCGCTGTGGGCAGCGCCGCGCTATCTGAAGGGCGGCATCACCACCATTCCGCAGCTGATCGGTCAGCGCTTTGGACGCAGCACCAAGCTGTGGTTCTCCATCGCCTATATTATTTTGTATCTTGTCGTACAGATTCCGGTTATCCTGTATTCCGGTTCTCTGGTATTTGAAAACATTTTCCACGTATCGGATATTTTTGGACTGTCGGTATTCGGCTCGGTTGTCGTGCTGTGTATCTTAATCAGCATTGTCGGTTCGATTTACGCAATCTTTGGCGGACTGAAGGCAGTTGCCGTATCGGATACGGTAAACGGCGTCGGACTGCTGATTGGCGGCTTCATGATTCCGTTTTTTGCCCTGCATGTTCTGGGCAACGCGGTTGGCTATGACGGCGTTGCGATCATCAAAGCATTCCGTTATCTGGCGGAGACCTATCCGGAGCGCCTGAACTCCATCGGCAGCCTGACGGCGGAAGCGCCGGAGGTTCCGTGGGTCACGGTATTCACCGGTTTGATCTTCCTGGGTCTGCAATCGTGGTGTACCCACCAGTCGTTTATTCAGCGCGTGCTGGCGGCGGAAAATCTGAAGGAAGCACAGAAGGGTGCGCTGTACTGCGCATTCCTGAAAATCATCGGCTTTATGTATCTGGCGCTGCCGGGCGTTATCGCCTACGCGCTGTTTGAACTGAACGGAAATCAGGTCAGCATGATGGACTCGGCGTATCCGCAGCTGGTAACGGAGGTTATTCCGGGACCGCTCATGGGCTTCTTTGCCGCGGTTATGTTCGGCGCAATTCTGTCCTCGTTCAATTCGGTGCTCAACTCGGTTGACACCATGTTTACCATTGATATTTACAAGGAATACATCAACCCAGAGGCATCGGAGCTGCAACTGGTCAAGGTAGGCAAAAACATTGGCATCGTCTTTGCCGTGTGCACGACGATTGTCGGTCCGCTGGTTTATTTCTTCCCGGCAGGACTGAAAACCTTCCTCGACTCGTTTGTTATGCTGATCGGTCTGCCGGTTTTGTCGGCGGTATTCGGCGGCTTCTTCTTTAAGTATCTGCCGCAGTACGCAGCAAAGCTGATTATGATTTTCCATATCGTTTGCTATGGTTCGTTCCTGCTGATTGCACCGCAGTATCCGGTTGTCGGCGGCAGCATCCATTACCTCTATGCGATTCTGGTTCTCTGGCCGGTTGAGCTGCTGATTATGGCGTTCCTCGACCGCAGAAATAAGAAGCTGCATCCGGAGATGGAGCCGTGGGAGCAGGAGGACGTTCACGCGGTAGATATGACCCCGTGGAAATATCGCAAGGTTTGCTCGGTTGCGATTATCGCACTGTGCATCATCATATATGCGGCATTCTCTCCGATTGGCTTCGGCGCATAATTCGGAGAACAAACAACAACGGCATACGTCGGCTGCGGTGATCGGCATACTTGCATGACGAACCAACGCAGTGCGGCTACCATACTTCTGATTTTCTCTCCCGCCGTGTAAGGGCGGCACGGCGGGAGGAAAAATATATTACAGAAAAGAAAACCGAAGGAAAGAAACGAATTGACAAGGAGGACATGAACATGAAAGCAAACAAGAGACTTTTTGCCGGTGTACTGGCTGGCGCAATGTGCCTCGGTGCGCTCTCTGGCTGTGGCGGAAGCGGAACGGGAAGCAGCGATGCATCCAATACCGATGATTCCTATAAGATCAGCTTTATCCTCAAGCACACGGATGGACACTTCCTCAAGGTAATTGCCGGCGCAAATGCGTATGTCGAGGAGCATCCGAATATTACGGTGGACATTCAGTCCCCGACCTCGTCCACTGCCTATGACGAGCAGATAAATATGATCGAGACCTCTCTGGGCAACACGTCGTATGACGCGGTTATCATCAGCCCGCTTCAGTCGGACAGCACGGCAACGCTGGTTGCGAACACCGATGATGTTATCATTGCCTGCGACACCGACTTTACCTCAGACAAAAAGACGGCGTTTGTCGGCACAGGTAATGAAGATGCGGCACGCAGCGGCGGCGAAACAGCGACCAAGGAAGCCATCAAGCGTGGTGCAAGCAAGCCGACGGCCGTTATCCTGACCGGTGTACAGGGCGATGAGACGCACGAAGATCGCTTGAAGGGTTACACGGATGGCATTGAGTCCAATGGCGGCGAGCTGCTGGAGGTTCAGTACTGTGACGCACTGGCAGATAAGGCAGCCAACGCAATGGAAGCCATTATCCAGAAGTACCCGCAGGGTGTTGACATCGTGTGTGCGACTGGCGACGATATGGCGCTGGCAGCAGGCAAGGCAATACAGGACTCCGGCAACAAGGCATATAACGACACCGTTCTGTGTGGCTTTGACGGAAATCAGTCCGCAATTGAAGCCATTCAGGAAGGCACGCTCACGATGTGCGTTGCCCAGCTGGGATATGATATGGGCTACAAGGCGGTAGAAGCTGCCGTCAATGCACTCAACGGCGAAAAGGTCGATTCGTTTATCGACTCCGGATCTCTCGTCGTAACGGCGGACAACACCGATGACTACATCAAGCAGATGAAGGAAATCGGCGTTTGGGAGGACTGAACGGTCTGCTATCCAATGAGAAAAAGGCAATTGCTGTGCTCGCGTGCGGTTGGCGCTTCTCTCGAAGGGCGTAATCGGAGACGCGGAATCGCAGGGAGCAGAGTGGAATGTGGCTGAGAACTTCTGCCAATTGTCTCAGCCGGACGGAAAGGAGTGCCTTTTCTCGCATCATCATAGTGTGTAATTCATTTTTCTCTTTCAAATAGGCAACCCCCGCACGCCATGCGCAGCATGGCGTGCGGGGGTTGTTGTTCAAGATGTATTTTCAGTGCAAATAAGTTACCGGAATTATGCCAAAACAAACATCCTGCGGCGTGACAGCACCGCAGGATGTTCTACGTTTGAAAGAGAAAACAATACGTGGTCTCTTCTCATGATAGAAGAAGAAATGTGTTGTGCTCGACCGTAACGATTGGCAGTATGTCACAGCCGAGGATGTCCTGCCTTTGGCGACACGGCGTTTCCCGTTATGCCCTTCGAGGGAAACGGCATGTGCGGCGGCATGACGATATGTGATGTGTGGATTGACACCCTCCTTTCTGACGAAAAACCGTTGGATTGGGAGAAACATTAGTCCTCCCAGACACCAATGTCCTTCATGGAAGAAATATAATCGTCAACGTTATCGGCGGATACGATTTGCGAACCGGAGTCGATAAACGAATCGACCTTTTCGCCGTTGAGTGCATTGACGGCAGCTTCTACCGCTTTGTAGCCCATATCATATCCCAGCTGGGCAATGTCCATTGCCAGCGAACCGTCTTGAACGGCTTCAATGGCTGCTTGATTTCCATCAAAACCGCACAGAACCGTGTTCTCATAGGCGCTGCTCTTGGCATCCGAAATAGCCTTGCTGGCTGCCATAACCATGTCATCGTTGGTGCTGCAAACAACATCAACGCCGCTTGGGTATTTTTGAATGATGGCTTCCATTGCGTTGGCTGCCTTGTCCGCCTGTGCATCGCAGTACTGAACCTCCAACACTTCGCCGCCGGCGGCTTCAATTCCCTTCTTGTAGCCTTCCAGACGGGCGTCGTGGGTTTCATCGCCCTGTACACCGGTCAGGATGACTGCCTTTGGTTTGCTTGCGCCGCGCGTGATGGCTTCCTTCACGGCAGCTTCGCCGCCGCTCTTGGCAGCGTCCTCGTTGCCGGTGCCGACAAAGGCAGCCTTTTTCTCCGAGGTAAAATCGGTATCGCACGCAATGATGACATTGTCGGTGTTGGCAACCAGATTGGCAGCACTGTCTGACTGAAGCGGACTGATGACAACGGCATCATAGTCGTTGCCGAGTGCAGTCTCAATCATGTTGATCTGCTCGTCGTAGGCGGTCGCCGAGGTCGGAGACTGAATGTCAACGGTGACATTCGGATGCTCCTCGGCATATGCCCTTGCGCCAGCCATTACCTTGCTGAAGTGTCCATCGGTCAGCTTGACGATAAAGCTGACCTTATAGGAATCATCCGCGCTAGAAGCGTC
>CAVBHI010000097.1:0-11646 GCA_963595115.1 bacterium | reverse complement strand
CATATCGGGCGATACCGGAGCGGGCAAGACCACTATTTTTGATGCGATTTGCTTTGCGCTGTTTGGCAAGACGAGCGGCAGCAACCGTGCGGAGGATTCGGTTCGCTCCGACTTTGCAGATAGTCAGCAAAAGACCTATGCGCGTCTGCGCTTTTCTCATCGCGGCATTGTCTATCAAGTGGAACGCACGCCGAAATACCGCCGCCCGAAAAAGCGAGGAATCGGAACGATCGAAGAAAAATCCACGGCGCATCTGCTGCTGCCGGACGGTCGCGTGATTGCCGGAGCGAAAGAAGTAACCACACAGATTGAGGAGATTTTGGGTGTGGATGTTACGCAGTTTAAGCAGATATCCATGATTGCACAGGGCGAGTTTCTCAAGCTGCTCACGGCGTCAAGCCAGGAGCGATCGGAGATCATTCGACGTGTGTTTGATACGGTATCGCTGCAAAGTTTGGAGCTGCGGCTAAAATCCATGCTGTCACAGGAGCGGCAGGCGTACCATGATCTGGAGCAGTCCATCATACAGCAGTCGAAGAGCTTATTACTGCCGGAGGAAAGTCCAATTTGGGATTTGTCCGGACAGGTAGAGCTGGTATCGGAGCTGCTGGAACAGCTGGCTGTGTGGAGTGGGGAGCAGGAGCAGAAGCAGCGGCAATTGCAGGAGCAACAAAAAAAGCTGGAAGAAACCGAGCAGAATCTGCGTCTGCAACAAACGAAAGCGGAAGCGGATAATCAGACACTGGATCGTCTGAAACAAACACGGCTGGAACGCTGCGCGATGCGGGAACGAGAGGCGGAGATCCGTGAGAGCGAGAACGAACTGCGCTGCGCCGAACAGGCGGAACAGCTTCGACCGGCGTATACACAGCGACAGCAGGCGGAGGAAGCATTTCACATCTGTGCGCAGGAGTGCGTGCGTTCTGAACGGGAATGCAAGCGACTGGAACAGCGAATGCCGCAGCTCAGAGAGACGTGGGAGTGTGCGGAAAAACGGGAGAGTACAGAAGGAAGGAAGCTGGAAGAAGAGCTGATACGCCTGCACACATTGGAAAACACTTACAGGGAGCTTGAACAGAGAGAAGCAAGCTACCTCGCGTGTGAGCAGGAGCAACAAAAATGGGATACTGCATTTCAAGCGGCGCAGAAACGGCAGGAACAGCACGAACAGCAACGAGAAGCGCTGCAAAAGCAGGTTGAAGAGACCGCGTCTGCGGCAACGGAAGCAGAGCAGTGCCGCGCGGAGGAAGCGGAGCTGAAACGCCGTCAGAAGCAGCTGACACAGCTGCGGAAAAGTCTGCAAAAACAGGCGCAGCAAGAGCAAGAACTGTCAGACGCACAGGAAGAATATGAGAAGCGGGATGCAGAATATCAGAAAGCGGACAACATGTGTCATGATGCAGAGCTGCGATGGAGTCGAGGACAGGCAGGTCTGCTGGCAAGGGGCTTACAGGAGGGAGAACCGTGTCCGGTTTGCGGTTCGGTGCATCATCCGAGTCTGGCAGCGCAGGAACAGGATTCCATCACCCAGGAGGAACTGACTCGATACCGAGAAGAGCAGCGGAGCAGCCGCGACCGAATGCAGCGGCAGGCGATTGTCTGTGCAGAAAAACGGCAGGCACTGGCTTCGCTGGAAGAGCAGATTCGAGCAAGTAGTGAGGAATTGTTTGACACGGTTGTGCCGATGGCAGAGGTAGAACAAGAGGAAAATGCGGTTGACGAGCAATTGAAAAGCAAGCGGGTGCAGTTCCAAACAGCGGAGAGCCGTAAGCTGCAATGGCAGAAAGCACGGGAAGCGCTGCACACGACTCAGGCGGACTGTGCGGAAAGCCAGCGGGAATGCGATCATTGTCGAGCGCAGTATGAACGAGCAAATCATGACCTGATTCAAGAAAAAGCAGCGTATGATACGCAGAAAAAAACGCTTCCCTATCCGAATTGGGAAGCGGTAGAGCAGCAGATTGCCAAGCAGCAACAGGCACGGGACGCGGTGCGATGCGCCTATCAAACAGCCGAGCAGGCGTACCGCGAGGGCGAGAGTCGGCTGCAAGAGCAACGGGCGGCAAGGGAGGTATACATAGAAAATCGTAAGGAAGCGGAAAGCACTCGGAACGCACGGCGGCGGGAATGGGAGCACAGCCGCGCGGCGGCTGGCTTTTCCGATGACAGCACGTGGAATGCCGCATGTCGAGACACTGATGAACGTGAGAGCATGCGCATGAAACTGGAGCAGTACAAGGATGCGTGCCGTCGGCTTGCGGTTTTGGAAGAAGAACAAACGCGTGCAGCAGAGGGCTTGCACTACATGGATTTGGACGCTGTGGAGCGGCAGCATACCCAGACAGCGGAACAGCTGCAAGCCTGCCGTGAGCAGCGCTATGCAATACGCCGCGCATTGGAGCACAACGAGGAAACGGCGCGTGTACTGAACGAACAGGAGCAGCAGCGTGCGCAGCGACAGCAGAGGCTTGCCTCACTGCGGGAGCTGACCCAGACAGCCAGCGGTGATGTGGCGGGAAAGCCCAAGCTATCCTTTGAAAAGTATGTACAAGCGACATATTTTGTGCAGATTTTGGAGCGGGCGAATCGTCGTTTGCGTGAGATGAGCGGCGGGCGATATGAACTGCGCCGCCGTCAGCAGGCGTTTGATTTACGCTCCCAGACCGGCTTGGATATGGATGTTCTTGACCATCATACCGGACGGCTACGCGATGTCAAAACGCTGTCCGGCGGAGAGTCGTTTTTGGGTGCGCTGTCGCTTGCTCTTGGCTTTTCCGACGTAATTCAAAGTCATGCCGGTGGAATTGCGGTGGAAACTGTGTTTATTGATGAGGGCTTTGGTTCACTCGACAGTCAGGCGTTGGAGCAGGCGATTCAAGTGCTAGCGGCGCTGAGCAGCGATTCCCGCATGATTGGAATTATTTCTCATGTTGCGGAGCTAAAGGAACGCATTGAGCGGCAGATCGTCGTGCATCGTACCCGCACAGGAAGCAGTGTGGAATTGATTGCCGAGTGATCAGGAGGTCTTTGCTTCCACAAACCAGTTGAATATTTTTGGCATATATCCATAGAATCACCGCAAACATATTGACTTTCGCTAATATAATTGCTATACAATTATATAGTGAAATATCAGCAAAGGAGTTTATAATGGAATAGATAACAATGACAACGATAGAACAAAGATGGTATACTGATACATATTACAAGGAAAGGACGTGACCGAAAATGATGGAGGATTATCGCAAGCTGCTGCATTGCTATGAGGAGGTGCGCCGCCAGACCGATTTTCAGCCAAAGGTTGCCATTGTGTTGGGAAGCGGTTTGGGAGACTTTGCGGAACGAATCCGTGTTGTTGATACGGTAGAGTATCAGGCGATTGACGGATTTCCGACATCCACGGTAGCAGGGCATCGCGGACGCTATGTGTTTGGTTATATTGATGCTGTGCCGGTCGTTGTGATGCAGGGACGGGTACATTATTATGAAGGATATAGTATGAAGGATGTCGTTCTCCCGATACGGCTGATGAAGCTGATGGGCGCGGAGATTTTGATGGTAACGAATGCCTCCGGCGGCATTAATGAGACGTTCCGTGCCGGTGATCTTATGCTGATTACTGACCAAATCACGTCGTTCGTTCCGTCGCCGCTGATCGGTGCCAACGTGGAAGAGCTGGGAACGCGTTTTCCGGATATGACGGAGGTATATGATAAGCAACTGCGGGAAATCATTCAGTTTGCTGCGGAACGCGAACGCATTGAACTGAAGCGGGGCGTGTATATCCAATTTACCGGTCCGCAGTTTGAAACACCGGCGGAAATCCGTATGGCGCGAACGCTGGGAGCGGATGCAGTTGGAATGAGCACGGCGTGTGAAGTTATCGCCGCCCGCCATATGGGTATGCGGGTGTGCGGCATCTCGTGTGTTGCCAACATGGCAGCCGGAATGACGGGTGAACCGCTGCTGCATGAGGATGTGCAGAAATATGCGGACGAGGCTGCGCCGCGTTTTCAGAGACTGGTCTGGAGCGCCGTGGTGGAGATGGCACGCCGCGAAAGTCATGGATAAGATCGAAAAAGAGTGGCGGGCTCATACCTTGTGGTGCTCGCCACTCTTTGCTTGATAGAGAATAGCAGCAGAGTAACGCGCGGGATGGCGGTGCTCTGCTGCTATCGTATGTGTATGATTATTTTGGGGGTCGAGACTGCTGATCCTTGCGGTGTTTTGCGTGATTGGTGGCACGGATACGGGTGCGTACAACGGTGATCACAATCACAAGGATGACGAGCAGCGCGACAATCGGTATGCCGTGGAACTTCTTGAACTGGTCAAAGAAATACAGAATCTGGGAGCGCTCTACGTCGGACAGCGCTACGAGATCCGAAGAAGCCAGGTCCTGCCCGTGATAGGAATAAGTAACGGTGCCGAGCTTGTCCCCCTTGGCGATGGGAGCATCGTAGCTGTCCTGTGTGTCGATGGATACATCCAGCATGGATGTATCCGCGCTGCGCGGCAGCAGGATATTAACATCGTTTTCTGTCACCAGCGTTACGGTATCCTTGTCCTTGCCGAGTCGAACCTTGCACTCGGTAACAACTTCCTGTGCGGCGGTTGCGGTTTTCAGGGAATAAGAGCGGTATGCCCACTCAAATAGCTTTTTGGTTTCAACAAAGCTGCCGGCGTACCCGGAGGAATCATCGAAATCACAACCCAATACAACCGAATAGTACGATAGCCCGGTGTCCTCGTTGTTGGCGTAGGAGACAAAGCAATAACCGGCAGGTGTTGTGTGTCCGGTCTTGATGCCGTAGCAGTTGGCGTAATACAGGGGGGAGTATCGGCTGAAAATCAGCTGATTGGTCGTATAAATCACGCGCTCCTGATTCATTGAGGTTGCCGGAAGCTTTTTCTGCGCGGTGTTGACGATGGTCTGGAAATCCTCGTATTTCATAGCAGCCTTGGCGATCAGATAGAGATCGTAGGCGCAGGTGTAATGATTCTCATCATGCAAACCATTTGTATTGACGAAGTGTGTGTTTACACAGCCGAGGGATTTCGCTTCGCTGTTCATCTGTTTGACAAACGAGGTGACATCGCCGCTGATATAACGCGCCAAGGCGTTGGCAGCTTCGTTGCCGGACGGCAGAAGCAGACCGTATAACAGAGCTTCCACCGTAACCGTTTCTCCTTCCTTGAATCCGGCGGTACTTGCACCGCCCTCAACATCTTGGAAGTCCTCGGACTGCATGGTAACGGTTTCGCTCAAGTCCTTACAGTTTCTCAGAACGAGAAGCGCTGTCATGATTTTGGTTGTCGATGCCGGATACATTTTTTTACGGGCATTTTTTTGCTCAATAATGCTGCCGGTTTCTGCGTTGACACAGATGGATGCCTTCGCAGCGAGCGTAATGCTGGGATCAAGATCATCCTGCTGGGCTTCGTCATCCGATGCGGCGGTATCCGTTGTGTCGGTGGTGTCACTGTTGCTGCTCTGCGCATCCTCGGAATCCGTGGTTGAGGTGGTGGATTCTGTGGTTTCGGTCTGCGTTGTGGTCTGTGTATCCTCCGCCGAGTTTTCTTCTACCGCTATGGCGGGAACAACAAGGGAAGCGGTCAATGTGAGTACCAAAAGGAGAGATGAAAGCTGCTTTTTCCAATTCAAGATTTTTGTTCCTCCTCTGTTTTTTTGTTGTGTGAAGCCGGAGCTTCCGGTGAAATGGATGCTTTCGCGAGCTTGGACGCGGTTTGGGTGTCCCGCTCTTCCGACGGAGCGAGATCCACTCGTTCTTCAAAGAAAAAGTCCTCGTCGGTGAAACGACCGCGAATACGAGCCGGCTTGGGTGGAACGCGCATCAGGGGATTGTATACAAATTTTCGGCACTTTCCCGCCAGAGCTACAATACCGCGCAGATCACAGATGCCTTGGTGCTCCGTGTCCTTGGTACAATGGGCACAGTACGCACAATGTGGCTCAATGGACTTACTGTATAAATAATTTTTTCGGAAAAAATGGAACATTTAAAGTCTCCTTTGGTTTGATGAACGGTTTTATTATAGCGTATTTGACGGGGAGTTTCCACCGTATTTTTTCACAAATTGAGAAACGGGAGCAGAAGGCAGGTCAAAGCGGCGGCAAAGGCAGCGTGCAGCACCTTTCCCAGCAGAATGCGGTGGAATGACAGACGCGGTGCGGCGGCAGCGGATTGAAACAAAACGCTGATACCGCCGAATGCACACAGCACAGAACAAAGAAGGAGACGCAGAAAGGCGGGGTCATACGCCGTGCGGAGTAAGGAAAGACCGGTAGTCAGCTCAAGCGTGCCGGAAAGCAGTGCCTGTACGGCGGCAGGGGAGAGCGGCAGAAGCTGTGTCAGGCACGACAGGAGTGTATGCCAAAGCGGCAGAGACATGAGCAGCGTAAGCAGAACGGAAAAGGTGAGCACAAAGGCACAGACGGACAGCATGGTGCGACTGGCCTGCGCAACGGATTCGGTCAGGCAAGTGGAAAACGGGGGAACAGCGTGTGCGGATGGCGTGGTAGAAGCGGTGACATTGCCGCGCACAAATAGCCCGCAAAGACAGGCAGATAGGATATGGATGAGATAAAGATACAGACCGGCGGCGAGAGAATGAAACAATCCCTGACCGCAAAAACCGATCAGAAAGGCAGGACCGGTGTTGTTGCAGAATACGATGAAACGGCGCGCATCCTCCTCAGAGATGCGTCCGCTGTCCAGCAGCTCGGAAACCGTTTGTGCTCCGGCGGGATAGCCGCCGAGAAAGCTGAGCAGGAGGGCAGAGATTCCGACACTGGGAAGTCGATAGAAGCGCATGAGAGGTGCAAGCAGACGGGCAAGAGAGTCGGCGAAACCGGAGCGGACGGTCAAGGTTGAGACGATGAAGAAGGGAAACAGCGAGGGGATAGCACGAGTGAGACAGAGCGTTAATCCGTTTTGTACGGCATCAGCGCATTGCTCTGGAAAGCGTACCGTCATGATGAGCAAAAAAATAGTGAATATCGTGCAGAAAAATCGGGAAAGCATGGGAATACCTCCGTGTTTTTTGAAATAAGGGGAACAATTGGACACCGACGCGCATAACAATCAACGGGAGGGAGAGCCTGTGGAGCGCAAAATGAAATTGCCGGAGGAGTTGCCGTCCATTGAATTAGAAGGAAACCGACGCATTATCCTTACCGGACGATGTGTCATTGCCGTATATAGTCCGACCGAAATGCGTATTCACTGCGGCAACCTGATTCTTACGGTTTTTGGAACAGGGTTGGAGCTGCAAACCTTGGATGCACAGGAAATCTCCATCTGCGGGTGGATTGTTTCGGTTGGATTGGAAACGGGGGAAGGGATATGATACAAAGACTGCTGCGCTGGATACGCGGAGAGGTAGAGGTACAAGTGCGCGGAGCGGAGCTGGAGCGATTCCTTAATCGCTGTGCACAACAGGAGGTGGAGCTGGAGTGCATTCGCCGCACGAAGCTGGATGAGCTGCAAACGCGTCTGTCCGTTCGACAGTTTCGCGCATTACCGATTGTGCATAGGCGGTCTCGGTGTCGAATTCATATCCTGCGGCGGAGAGGACTCCCGTTTGTCTGGCGTCGATACCGATTTCGCTGGGGACTTTGGCTGGGGCTGATGGTCTGTATTCTGACCTGTGTGGAGCTGAAAACGAGGATATGGGTGGTTCGGACAGAGGTTTCCGATTCGTTGAACACATCGGATATGATGCGGACATTGGAAGAGTATGGTGTGTATACCGGCGTAAAGGCGGAAAATATCGACCCCTCTGCTGTCCGTATCCATATGCTGCGCGCGACGGAGAATGTGGCGTATTTTCATGTCAACGTAGATGGATGCGTGCTGACGGTGACGGCGAAAGCGGCAGAGGAGAAACCGGAGGTCGAGCAAAAATCGGGCGTGCGAGACGTTGTAGCGGTGAAGGACGGCGTGATTCAGAGACAAATTATTCGTCGTGGTACGCCGAAATTCAAAGAGAACGATGCGGTGATTCGCGGGCAGATTTTAGTCGATGCGCTGGTTGAGGCACAGACAGAGTGGGGGAACGACCGTCTGGTAAGCGCCGCAGGAGAAATATGGGCGCTGACGAAAAACGAGATGGAACTGGTGATGCCGTCGCAGGCGGAGGAAAAATGCCGAACCGGCAGACAGCGGACGCGTTATGCACTGTGTATTGGAAAGACACGGGTAAATTTCTATGGAAAACGGTGTCCAAGTGCGGAAAATTGTGATAGAATATCATTGGTTCGTTATGTCCATATCAATACATGGCTGAAGCTTCCTGTTGCACTGTATTCGGAGACCTGCCGAGAATATACGACGCAGCGCGTGGCACTGCCGGAGACGCAGCAAAAAATGCAGCTGCTGTCCGGCGCACGCCGGAGAGCGCTGGCGCAGGTGTCGGAGGGAAATCGGAATGAAGTGGAAGTGGCATATATATCCCGAAAGGGAAAGATGACGGCACAGGTCACCGCATGGTGCTATGAGCAAATCGGAGAGGAAGTAGAGGACGGACGAACGCCGGAGGATGTCCTCCCGAAAAAAGACACGCAACATGATGAGGAGAGCGAAACGTAAATGGCAGAATTGTCCATGCACGTCGAGGCCATCGAATTGCTGATTGGTATTTTTGGTGCCTTTGACGAGAATATGAAGGTATTGGAAAAAGAACTGGATGTCACGGTGGTGAACCGAGACAATGAGCTGAAGATATCCGGTTCGGATGCGGAGAATGTCGCGCTGGCGCAGCGGACGATCCAGTCTCTGCTGTCGCTGGCGTCCCGCGGAGAGAGCATTGGCACGCAGACCGTGCAGTATGTTTTGGGCTTGGTGCGCGACGGACGAGAAAATCAGATTACGGAAATCGGAAAAGATGTTGTATGCATCACCGCAAAGGGAAAGCCGATCAAGGCAAAGACATTAGGACAGAAGCGCTATCTGGAAGCAATCCGCAGCAATACGATTACGCTTGGCATTGGCCCGGCGGGCACGGGCAAGACATATTTGGCCGTTGCTGCTGCTGTGGCGGCGTATCGGGACAAAAAGATCAGCCGTATTATTTTGACCCGTCCGGCGGTGGAGGCAGGAGAAAAGCTTGGCTTCCTTCCGGGCGATTTGCAGAGTAAGGTTGACCCGTACCTGCGCCCGTTATACGACGGTCTGTATGATATGTTTGGCGCGGAGAGCTTTGCCAAGCTGTTGGAGCGCGGCAGCATTGAGGTCGCGCCGCTGGCTTATATGCGCGGACGCACGCTGGACGATTCGTTTATTATTCTGGACGAGGCGCAAAATACGACGCCGGAGCAGATGAAAATGTTTCTGACGCGTATCGGTTTTGGTTCGCAGGCAGTGGTTACGGGCGATATTACGCAGATTGACCTACCGGGAGAACGCATCAGCGGCTTGAAGGAAGCGATGCGTGTTCTCAAGCATGTAGAAGGAATTGCGCAGTGCACGCTGACCGAACGCGATGTGGTGCGGCATGAGCTGGTACAGCGCATTGTCCATGCATACGAAGCCTATGAAAAGCAAAAGGAACTGCGGCGGAATAAGGCGGAAGCCGCACATCGCCCGCCGCGCAAGGGAGGTCCCGTATGAGCTACCGTATTCGTGTCACGCCGGAGGTGACGCTGTCCAACCTGCCGGAGGTCTCTGCCCTGATTCGCTGCTGTGCCTGTGCGGCGTTGGAGCAGGAACAAGCGCCGGAAAACAGCTTTGTGGATGTGACGATTGTTGACAGCGAAACGATCCGCCAAATCAATGCGGAGCAAAGAGGAAAAGATGTGGTAACGGATGTGCTGTCGTTTCCGATGCTGGAGTTTTATAACGGTGAGTGGCCAGAGGACGTGGAATTGGAGCGCAATCCGGAGGACGGTTCGCTGTTTTTAGGAGATATGATTTTGAACTATGACCGTGCCTGTCAGCAGGCAGAGGAGTACGGTCATTCGGTGGAGCGGGAGTGCGGCTTTTTGACGGTACATTCCATGATGCATCTGGTTGGATACGACCATGAGCGCAGCGAAGAAGAACGTCAACTGCAGCGAGAGCATGAGGAATCTGTGCTGAAGGGCTTGCATTTGACGCGGGAAGAGGAGAACTGAGATGAGTGTAACCAAAAGTGCGATTGTGTCGATTGTGGGACGTCCGAATGTCGGAAAGTCCACGCTGCTCAATCAGCTGATCGGAGCAAAGATCGCGATCGTTTCCAATAAGCCGCAAACCACCCGAACGCGAATCACCGGTGTGCTGACGCGCGGCAGCTGTCAGTTTATCTTTCAGGACACGCCGGGACTGCACAAGCCGCGTTCACGTCTGGGCGATTACATGGTAAAGATTGTCCGAGACACGGTGTCGGATGTGGATATTGCGGCGTTGGTCGTAGAGCCGACGCCGTCCATCGGCCCGGCAGAGGAAGAGCTGATTGCGCGCATGGAAGAATTTCATATGCCGTCCGTGCTGATTATCAATAAAATTGATACGGTGGAAAAGGACAAGCTGCTGGCGGTAATTGCGGCATACTCCCAGAGACATGAGTTCGATGCCGTTGTACCGATTTCGGCGAAGAACGGCGAGAATACGGATATTCTTCTGGACGAATTTGAAAAATTTGCGCTGGAAGGTCCGCAGCTGTTTCCGGATGATATGCTGTGCGACCAGCCCGAACGACAGCTGGCGGCAGAGATTATCCGTGAAAAAATGCTGCTTTTGCTGGACAAGGAAGTGCCGCACGGCACAGCGGTTGCAATTGAACGCATGAAGGAACGTGACGATGGCTTGATGGAGATCAGCGCAACGATTTACTGCGAGAAAAGGAGTCATAAGGGCATTATTATCGGTAAGGGCGGCGCGATGCTCAAGAAAATCGGCGCACAGGCTCGCATGGACATCCAAGAGCTGCTGGATACAAAGGTGTTCCTGGAGCTTTGGGTTAAGGTCAAGGAGGACTGGCGCAATAACCAATATCAGATGCGCAATTTCGGTTATGAGGATGAATAATCCGCTATGGAGCATATTACGGTAAAGGGTCTGGTAATCCGTGAGACGGATTTCGGGGAGACCGGCCGGTATATCACCGTCCTGACTGCGGAGATGGGAAAGATTGAGGTGCTGTGCCGCGGTATCCGCCGCAAGCGCGGCTCACTGGTCACGGCGGTGCGTCTGTTTTGTTACAGTGAGCTGACACTGTATCGCTCCGGTCGCCGCTATACCTTAAATGATGCGGCAGTGGACATGCCGTTTTGGACGATTACAAACCACATTGAGAGCTATGCTTTGTGCTGCTATTTGGCAGAGCTGGCGGGCGCGGCGGCAGAAGAGGATACGATTTCTAACGAGCTGCTGCCGATGCTCCTGCGCGCCCTGTATGCGCTGGAAAAGCAGAATCGGTCGGTACAGGTTGTCAAACCGGCGTTTGAACTGCGTTTGGCTTCGATGATGGGCTTTACACCGGATCTGCTGCAATGCGGAGCGTGCGGGACAACGGAGTTTCCGGAGGGCGCATCGTTTCTAATGGAAGAGGGGCGTCTGATTTGTGCCGACTGCCGCAAGCGAATCGGCGGAACATATGCGGCGCTGACCGGCGGCGTGCTGGCAGCTATGCGCCATATCTTGT
>CAVBHI010000096.1:0-7977 GCA_963595115.1 bacterium | reverse complement strand
CCGCTGACCTGTGTGGCGCGCGGAACGGCGCACTGGCTGGGACGGCTGAACACGATGCCGGAAGGGACAATTAACCTGGCACGGCGGCGGGCGCACATCGGCGGGTGATAATATTTAGATAAATATCTAAATAACTGTTGACAGGAAGAAAACTCTCTGTTATCCTATATTTAGATAATGATCTAAATGAAGGGCGAGGGAGGAGAGAAGGAATGAGCTTTCAAAAGACCTTCAAGGCGCTTTCCGACCCGACACGGCGGGAGATTTTACAGCTGCTACAACAGGGAACGCTGGCGGCGGGTGACATTGCAGAGCACTTCGCGATGACGGGGGCGACGGTGTCGCATCATCTCTCTATCCTGAAGGAAGCGGGACTGATTGAGGCAGAAAAGCGCGGAAAGTACATCTATTATGAGCTGAATTTGTCCGTTTTAGAGGAAATTATGACATGGATGACTGGATTGATGGGAGGGACGGAGTCATGAAAAACAAGAGAACCATGCTGTGGATTACGGCAGCCTTGCCGCTCGTGCTGGCGGTGCTGAGCTACGCCGCCCTGCCGGATACGATTACCATCCATTGGGGAATGGACGGCACGCCGAATGGCTTTGCCCCGCGCGTTGCCATCCTGCCGATGGGAGCCATTGCGCTGCTTCTTACTGCACTGCTGCTGTGGGCGGCTCACCATGAGCCACAGAAGAAAAATATTCAGCGTTCGGCGAAGTTTGTGGATGGAACGATTGTGATGCTCAACCTTATGGTTCTTGCTGTGGTGGGAATTACGATTTCGGAATCACTGCATCCGGGGCGGATGGATGTCGCTTGCGCGGTCACGGTGCTGGTCGGTCTGCTGCTGATGTGGATGGGAAATTATCTGCCCAAGGTCAAGCGAAATGGATTGATCGGCGCGCGAAACCGCTGGACACTGTCCAGTGACACAGTATGGAAGCAGACCCAGCGCCTCAGCGGCTGGATGCTGTTTGTCGGCGGACTGCTGATTGTGCTCAGTGCGTTTCTCCTGTCGACACAGGCGCGGTTTGCCGCAGTGCTTGTCATTACCGGTGTGTGCGCGGTGGGCAGCGTGCTGGTGAGCGCGGCGCTGTATCGGCGGGAAGTGGTGAAATAAGGGACGAAAAAACGCCGTTCCTCCATGCGAAAAGAGGAGCGGCGTACAAAGTCCGGATTACTTACAGATTTCCGTTGACATTTTTTCAGAGAAATCTATAATAAGGATGTGGAAACCGGACGGTTGCCACAAGATAACGATTATACTATATGAAGGAGAGTTGACGCTCTCCAACGACATAGTGAGCTATCTGGTAACGGCAGACGGCTCACTTTTTCTTTTGCTGCATGTGGGCATAGACCGCAAATGCGAAGCCTAAAATACTGCAAATACTGCCAGCAACAGTTAAAGCAATAATATGTATCACCCCCTGACGAGAGTATTTCCCGCGAAGAGCTGTATACACGCCTCCATTCCGCTCACGCGGGATGACAGGCAACCGTCTTTTACCGTCCCCCGACCTACAAAACCGCGTAAAACTCAATCGAGGTCGGTGGTTTCCGCAAATGTGGTGTAAAGGACTTCCGGCTTTGTGTCAAGACGGAAGTAGGGGACGTCATCTGCATAAATGGAATCAATAGATAGAATAAAAAAACACAAGCAAGCCGCCGCATCGAATGCTCTCTCGGTGCGGCGGCTTACCTGCGTGGATATAAAAATCTTCCCTTTGACTGGAAAATCAAGTCTTATATTTCCTTATGGTTTCTTCTTCCGCTTGGGAAACCAGCCGCGCTGAACGCGGCGTTCCTGCTGAAACACCTCGCGAATTCCCCAAAGAGAGGAAAAACCAAAGATGGCGATAATGGCGCTGAGGAAGTGGCTTTTGATCAGCAGAGACAGCGCAATGCACAGCACGGCAAGGACGGCAAATACAACCGTACAAGCCGTCTTTCCGACATAGTATTCGCCCTTGATAACAAAAAAGTGCCAGATGGCAATCACCAGATAGACACAGACGCCGAGGGTGATACCGAAATAGTTCATGTTGTTGTAACCTCGTGTGATGGATTGATGGGACGTTATAGCTGCATCATCCGCGCCAGCTTGGACAGCGGCTCGGGCGTGAGCGAGAAGGTTGCTTCCATCCAGTGCCCCAGCGCCAAAAAGGCGTTGATGTCGCCGAATTTGTATTCCAGCTCGATTTCCGAAATCGGCAGCTCACTGCCGCCACGCACGATGCGTCCGGCGTCAAAGGACAGCTCGGCTTCGCAATTCGTATGCGTCAGCAGAACGACCTGACGGATAAATTCCGTCCGTCCCTGTTCTGCCAGCTCTCCCTGCGCGATTTGACGGCATAATCCCTCCGGTGCACCGGCTTTTTCCGGCAGCAGCCGCAGACCGGTGTGAATATCCGGCGCACTGCATTCGTATTCCTCCCGATTTTTCAGCGCCTGACCGGCAGGAGACTGCGCGGGAAGCTTGAGACAGCAGACCGACCGGTCATTTTCCTGCCGCAAACGCAGTCCGCCGTGCCAATGCGCCACCCGATGGTCGGCGGTGTCATAATAGACCGCGCGCATAGAGATGCGCTGTATCTCGCCGTGCGGCGGGAGCTGCGGGTCGGATAACAGCGCAAGAAAGTGCGCCTCCGTCGGACAACGCCATTTGAATTCCTGTTCCATGCTGGATTCCTTCTTCCTGCTGCGGAGAGAAGCAGATGGGTCGTGCGGTCAGCGAATCTGGCCCTCTCCGTAAATGATATATTTGTTGGTGGTCAGCTCACGCAGTCCCATCGGACCGCGGGCGTGCAGCTTTTGAGTGGAGATACCAATTTCTGCGCCGAAGCCAAATTCGCCGCCGTCCGTGAAGCGGGTGCTGGCGTTGACATACACCGCTGCCGCATCCACCAAGTCGAGAAATCTCTGTGCGGCAAAGTAATCGTGCGTGACGATGGATTCCGAGTGACCGGTGTTGTAGCGGTTGATGTGGTCAATGGCTTCGTCCAGTGTGTCTACCACTTTGACGGACATCTCGTAGTCAAGATATTCCCTGCCATAGTCTTCCTCCGTCGCCGGAAGAATATCCGACAGGATTTCCTGTGTGCGCGGACAGCCGTGCAGCACGACATGGTGTTCGTTGAGCGCCCTCTGTGCCATCGGCAGGAAGGCTTGCGCGACGTCGCGATGTACCAGCAGGCTTTCGGCGGCGTTGCAGACGGATACGCGCTGACACTTGGCGTTGACCAGAATATCACGCGCCATGTCGAGATCGGTAGAGGCATCGACATAGATATGGCAGTTGCCTGTGCCGGTTTCAATGACCGGAACGGTGGCGTTGTTGACAACGGCGCGGATAAGCCCTGCGCCGCCGCGTGGAATCAGCACGTCGATCAGACCGTTTGCCCGCATCATTTCTGCCGCACCCTCGTGGGTGAGGTCGTCAATCAGATTCAATGCATCGGCGGGAAGCTCACAGGCTTCCAATGCACCGCGCATGAGATTCATCAGGCAGCGATTGGAGTGATACGCTTCCTTGCCGCCGCGCAGCACACAGGCAGAGCCGGCCTTAAAGCACAAGGCGGCAGCGTCTACCGTGACATTCGGGCGGGATTCATAAATAATGCCGATAACGCCCATCGGGACGCGTTTTCGTCCGATTTTCAGCCCGTTTGGCGTGACCTTCATCTCCGTCACCTCGCCGACCGGATCGGGGAGCGCGGCGACAGCACGGCAGCCCTCGGCAACGCCGGTGATGCGGGCGTCATCCAGCGTCAGGCGGTCAATTAAGCCGTCGTTCAAACCGTTTTTCCGTCCGTCCGCAATGTCAATGGCATTGGCTTTTTTAATCTCCTCGCGTCCGCGTTCCAGTGCATCGGCAATGGCGAGCAGGGCACGATTTTTGTCCGTGGTGCGCAGTGCACCGACGGCAACTTTTACCGCGGCAGCGCGGCGACAGGTGTCCAGTACAGCAGACATAGGTCAGTTCTCCTTTCTGTCGTCGGGCAGGAACAGCGTCCCTGCCAAGCGACCCTCGGTGATGTCATATAAAACCTCAGGACGGTTGCCGTTGACAACGAACATCGGAATGCTGCGCTCCATGCACAGCTCGGCGGCATGCAGCTTGGTTGCCATGCCGCCTGTTCCGTGGCGCGTTCCTGCGCCGCCGGCAACGGCGCGCAGCTCATCGGTGATTTCGTGGACAACGGGAATCAGCCGCGCTTCCGGATTGGCGCGCGGATCGTCGTCAAACAGACCGTCCATATCGGTAAAGATAACCAGCAGATCCGCCTCGGAAAGACGGGCGACTGCGGCGGATAGGGTGTCGTTGTCGCCGAACTCAATTTCTTCGGTCGCAACACTGTCATTTTCGTTGACAATGGGAATCGCTCCGGTCTCCAACAGCGCTAAGATGGTATTATGGATGTTCTCGCGGCGTTTGCCATTGTTGGTTTCCTCGGTCGTCAGCAGGATCTGCGCGACGTTCAACCCATATTCCAGGAACATTTTGTCGTAGATGTGCATCAACTCGCACTGACCGACCGCAGCGGCAGCCTGCTTCATGCGGGTGCTGCTGGGACGTCCCGGAAGGTGCAGCTTGGATGCGCCGACACCAATAGCACCGGACGAGACGAGCATCATTTCATAGCCGCGGTTTTCCAAATCGGCGATACAGCGTACAAGACGCTCAATGCAGCGAATGTTGAGCTTGCCGTTGGGATAGGTCAGAGTGGATGTGCCTACCTTGATGACAATGCGGCGAGCATGGCTGAGGTTTAACATTTTGGTCTATCCTTTCCTCCCTCGGCGCGGGAAAGCACAGCCGCAGACAGGCTGTACCGGAATGAGAACGCCGGGGCGTTGATGTCGATGGACATATTTTACCACGGATGCGCAAAAGATACAATTTTTTTCCCGTTTTTTTGAAAAAGAAACCGTGGGTGGGTACAAATCATGAGAAAATATGATATACTGAATCTGTATGAAAAGAAATGCTGGGGAAATTTCGATAGCTCCGAGGCAGAAGGAAGGGATTGGATATGAAAAACAGGGCAGAGGTTACTGTTGCCGGTCAGACATTTACGATGATGGGGGAACAGGAAGAAGAATATATGGTCAAGATCGCCGCGCTGGTGGACCAGAAAATCTCCGAAAGCCGAAGCTCGGGCGCGACCATGATTCAGGCTGGAATTCTAGCGGCGTGCGATATGGCAGACAGCTATGTCAAGGCGGTGCAGAGCGGCGAACATCTGCGTCAGCAGATGGCAGGCTATCTGGACGAAAACAAACGAATCAACCGCGATTTGGCAAGTGCCAACGCGGAGATTGCCCGATTGCAGCGAAATGCGGATGAGCGGGCGGAGGAGATGGAGCATCTCGACCAGCTCAAGGATCATCTCGCTGCGCTGGAAAAGCGTGTGGCAGGAGAGGATGAGCGCCGCGCCCGCATTGATGAGCTGGAAAGTCAGCTGTCACAGACGGATCAGCGCGTGCGTGCCTTTCAGGAGGATGCCGACAAGCGCAACCGCCGCATCAAGGATTTGGAGCAGAGCCTGGCAGAGGCGGAAAACAAGCGCCGCGAGGACACCGAGGAAGCGGAAGAGCAGGAGCGCGTGATTCGCGGACTGAAAGATAAGCTCAGCCAGAACGAAAAGCAGCGCCGCCGCGTGGAGGAGCTGGAGAAGGTTCTGGCAGACGCAGAGCGACAGCTTGGCGAGGTGCGCAAACGTCTGAGCCGTGCTATCCAGTGAAGCGTTACATGAGGATAGAGAAGCATTATCCGGAGCTGCTTGCCCCTGCCGGATCGCCGGAGGCGGTGCGTGCGGCGGTGAACAACGGCGCGAACGCCGTCTATCTCGGCTTCGGAACATTTAACGCCCGTCGGGGCGCAAAAAATTTCACGGAGGAGCAGCTACGAGAGGCATTGGCGTATTGTCGGCTGCATGGCGTGAAAACCAATTTGACCGTCAATACACTGGTATCGGATCGGGAGCTGCCGCAGCTGCTGGACGATGTCCGCACGATGCTGGAGGCGGGCGCGGATGCATTGATTGTCCAGGATTTGGGCGCGGCGCGCGCGATTCGAGAGCAATTTCCGGACGCGGTGCTCCATGCATCCACTCAGATGACCGTCTGTTCGTTGGAGGGCGCGCTGTTTGCCAAGCAGCAGGGCTTTTCCCGCGTCGTGCTCTCGCGCGAGCTGCCGATGCGCGATATTCGCGCGATTACGCAGCAGGCGGGCATCGAAACCGAGGTGTTTGTCCATGGCGCGCTGTGCATGTGCTATTCCGGACAGTGTGAGCTGTCCGCCGTTATCGGACGGCGCAGCGGCAACCGCGGTCTGTGCGCCCAGCCATGCCGTCTGCCGTATGACGGAAGAACCAACTACCCGATGAGCCTGAAGGACAACTGTCTGCTGGAGCAGCTGCGGGAGCTGTCTGAAATCGGGGTGGCATCGCTGAAAATCGAGGGACGCATGAAACGTCCGGAGTATGTGGCGATTGTCACAAGAATTTACGCCGCCGTCCTGCGGGAGGGGCGTGCGCCGACGGAGCAGGAGCTGGACGAGCTGCGCCGCGTGTTCTCACGCGACGGCTTTACCCAAGGCTATTATGAGGGAAAATTGGGCGCAGGCATGTTTGGCATGCGCACGGAGACGCCGCAAAAGCAGCTCAAGCCGCTGTATGACCGTGCGGCGGCGACCTATGCGCCGGAACTCGTGCCGCAGACTGTGCCGGTGGCATTTGCGCTGACGGCGCGAGCAGGTCAGCCGCTGCGGCTGTGCGCACGGAGCGAGAAATATACGAGCGTATGTCAAGGTGCGATGCCGGAAACGGCGCTGCATCGAGCGTCCACACAGGAGGACATGGAGCGCGCCCTTCGCAAGACGGGCGGCACGGCGTTTTATCCGGCTGCGGTATCGGTAGAGATGGAGGACGGTCTGCGCGTTCCGGCAAAGGAGTTGAATGCCCTGCGGCGCGAGGCGCTGGACGCACTGACTGCGGCGCGGCAGGAAATCCCTTCGGTGCGGGAAAACGCACCAAAAGCGCGAAAAAATGCCCCAAAACAGCGGGAATTTTTTGGATACACCGTGCAGGCGCGCACGATGCGCCAGTTAAAGCGTGGTATCGAGCGGCTGCCGCTGGCAAGCATTTACGTCGCGGCGCATGAAATCGCGGCGCATCCGGAGCGGGCACAGGAATTGATGGCTGCGGGACGCGAGGTCGTGCCGGTTTTGCCGCGCATTATATGGAACGGCGAGTGGGGCGGCGTGCAGCGGAGTCTGGAGCGCTGTCGGGAGCTGGGCTGTCGAGCGGCGCTGGTCGGCAACATCGGACAGATTGCGCCGGTGCAGGCACTGGATATGGCGGTATACGGCGACTTCGGTTTGAATGCCTTTCACGGCGGCACGCTGGAGGTGCTGCGGGATTGCGGCGTACAACGTCAAACCCTGTCGTATGAGCTGCGATTTGCGCAAATTCGCGACATGGAAAAGCCGCTGGAAACCGAGATGATTGTGGCGGGACGGCTGCCGCTGATGGTGACGGAGAACTGCATGATCGTCGGACGACGCGACTGCCGACGGGACGGGCGTGGACGGTGTGCCAACGGTGCGCACGCACTGACCGACCGCATGGGAAAGAAGTTTCCGGTATTTCGGGAGGAGCACTGTCGGAATACTCTGTATAATTCACAGCCCCTGGCGCTGGAGCCGCGGGAATATCAGGGCTTGGGCGTATCGTATGCGCGGCTGATTCTGAGCGACGAAGAGCCGGAGCAGGCAATGCAGCGGGCACAGGAGCTGTGCGGCGGAGACATACCGCAATATGGCGCGGACGCAACGCGTGGACTGTACCGAAGAGGAGTGGAATGATGACAGAATTCAAGTTTCGCCGTATTCCGACGGCGGGCGGACGGCTGCCGAAGCTTCCGGCGTTTGCGACGGCGGGCAGCGCGGGCGCAGATCTGCGGGCA
>CAVBHI010000095.1:0-4737 GCA_963595115.1 bacterium | reverse complement strand
TCATTGCGGTTGCAACCGATACCATCATGCGCGGCGAAACGTCCATCAGATCAACCTCATGGCGATCTACTTCCACGATTTCATCACGGCGGCGGCAGGTGACACGCTGGTTAGACAGACAGCCGTTTTCATCCAGCGGCTCATACGCCTGACAAACCGTGTACTCGTCCTCCAAATCCGCCGTCAGATACTTAACGTCGTCCGTGACCTTGCCAGTCTCCTTGTCGATACGGCGATACGGCGCTTCGATAAAACCAAAGTCGTTGACGTGGGCATAGGTTGCCAGATAGGAAATCAGACCGATGTTCGGACCTTCCGGCGTCTCAATCGGGCACAGGCGACCGTAATGGCTGTAGTGTACGTCTCGAACCTCAAAGGATGCACGGTCACGCGACAGACCGCCCGGACCGAGGGCGGACAGACGGCGCTTGTGCGTCAGCTCTGCCAGCGGGTTGGTCTGATCCATGAACTGGGACAGCGGAGAGGAACCGAAAAATTCCTTGATCGCCGCCGTGACCGGGCGAATGTTAATCAGCGACTGCGGGGTGACAACATCCATATCCGTGATGACCATGCGCTCACGGATGACGCGCTCCATACGGGAGAAGCCAATACGGAACTGGTTTTGCAGCAGCTCACCAACGCAGCGCAGACGGCGGTTGCCCAGATGGTCAATGTCATCGGTCGTGCCGATGCCGTGACCCAGATTGAGCAGATAGCAGATCGAAGCCAGCATATCGTCTACAATAATGTGCTTCGGAATCAAATCGTCGTGCGCTTCCTTAATCTTCTCAATCAGCTCCTGCTCACTCAGATTTTCCTCTTCCTTCTGCTCCAGCAGTTCCTCGAGGACAACAAAGCGAACCTTTTCCTTAATGCCGCATGCGGCTTCCGGATCAAAGGAAACAAAGTCCTTCAAGTCAACCATGCCGTTGGAGAACACCTTAACCTCCATGCCGTCATTGTCCAGAACAACAACGCCATGTACGCCGCGGCGGCTGATCTCCTGCGCCTTGGCACGGGTCAGAACCTCGCCCTCCTCCGCGATGATCTCACCGGTCATCGGGTCAACCGCCGGCTGCGCCAGCGCGCGTCCCGTGATGCGGCGGGCAATGTTCAGCTTCTTGTTGTATTTATAACGGCCGACCGCCGAAATATCATAGCGGCGCGTATCAAAGAACAGCGAATTGAGCAGATTGCGCGCGGATTCCACCGTTGGCGGTTCGCCCGGACGCAGCTTTTTGTACAGCTCGATCAGCGCTTCCTCTACGGTCTTTGCGGCGTCCTTTTCCAAGGTTGCCACAATGCGCTCATCCTCGCCGAACATTTCCTTAATCTCCGCATCCGTTTCAACGCCGATAGCGCGAATGAAGGACGTAATCGGGATCTTGCGGTTTTTATCAATGCGGACATAGAAAACATCGTTCGAGTCCGTCTCATATTCCAGCCAAGCGCCGCGATACGGAATCACCGTGGCAGACAGCAGCGGCTTATCCGTCTTGTCCAGTGTCATACCGTAGTATACACCCGGAGAACGGACGATCTGCGATACAATAACACGCTCTGCACCGTTGATGATAAAGGTACCGGAATCCGTCATACGCGGGAAATCGCCCATGAACAGCTCCTGTTCCTTGATTTCCCCGGTTTCATGATAGCGCAGACGCATACGGACACGCAGCGGACAGGCATATGTTGCATCGCGAGCCTTGCACTCTTCTACGCTGAACTTCGGCTCTTCATCCAGATGATAGTCGATAAACGACAGCTCCAGATGACCGCTGTAGTCCGTAATCACCGCCGCATCGGTGAACACTTCGCGCAGACCCTCGGTCAGGAACCACTGGTAGGACTTCTTCTGAATCTCGATGAGATTCGGCATTTCCAGAATCTCCGGAATTCTGGCAAAGCTCTTTCTGGTGACGCGTCCCAACTGAATGTCGTGAACATGAACACCGTTGATCGTTGCTTCATTTGCCATACTGTATCCATCACTCCGTTTCGTATCATATCGTGATACGCTTGGCTGCGTATCAAGTTTTTTCTCTTTTGTCTTGCATCTTTCGGCGAAAGATGCTACAATGTATTTGGGGTAAGTTTCCATCTCGATGCAGGTGGAAACTATGTTAGTTTAGCATAGTTTTGACTTTTTGTCAATTCCGCCCCTCTGTCAACCTCGCCAAAATGGCGAGGTCTTTTTGTTTTTCTTTGGTCTTTTTGCCGCATATCCCGCATTTTTCCGCACTTTTTCATGTTTTTTCCGCCGCGCCCCACTTTGCCTCAGCTCATACAGCGCAGCATGCTTCCCATACAAAGCCCCAGACATCGGATGTCTGGGGCTTCGCTGTGTCGTTCTCATTTTTTCCGCTTCTCCGGTATAATAAAACGCCCTATTTGCCTTTCCGTATATCATAACTACGGCGCAAACAGGGCATCTTTTCGTATTTCATTTTTCATCTCATGTACTCCGTCGCTCACATCACCGTAAACGTTGTCGGAAGCGACAAACCGATTGCGACACCGATCACAATCGCCGCCGCGAAGGAAATCGCCGTCAACACAACCGCTTCCATACGCTGCTGTTCGCGAAACTGACGAAGGGTACTCCACGCCATGCCGCCTACGATGCCGAGCAGGACAACGCCCAGCACGATGCTAAAGACAAAGGCAACCGCGCCCACATCGTTCCTCGCGTGCCGCAGCAGCCAGAGTGCAAAGCCAGATGCACAAACCACAACAAAAAACGCAATAATCACGCCGCAGCCATTGATCTCCGCCATCGCATCCGAGCCGTCTTTCCCGCTCCACTCAAACGGTTTCTTTTCGTTTGCCTGTCTGACCTGATATTGATATTGCTTTTTGTCTGCCATTCTGTTTCCTCCTTTCTCACAGGTATGTCGTTTTTTGTATTTTTATTTTATCATAAAATTCGATAAAGTGGAATGGTTGTTTGCATTCCTTAACGTCATTTTACCCTGTTTTTGCAAATTTCTCTCGTATTTTCACGACAAAGCAGGCAAACCTGCGCAAAAAAGAAGAGCCTAGAGAATCCTCCTGGCTCTTCTCGCATTATCAAAATTCTTCCTCACGAAATTCTTCCCTACTGAGGCTGCAAATCGGGCACTCCCAATCCGCCGGAAGCGCTTCCCACGCTGTTCCTGCGGCAATGCCATTATCCGGATCGCCAACCGAAGGAATGTATTCATATCCACATGGACAAACATATTTCTTCATTGAAACCGTCCTCCTCAACAAGAAAACCCGAGGATAGCATTAACCAAAGTAACGATCCAGCAGACCCTTCAGCGCCTTGCCGTGGCGTGCCTCGTCACGAGCCATCTCGTGTACGGTGTCATGGATTGCGTCCAGACCATTCTTCTTTGCGCACAGCGCCAGCTCAAACTTACCGGCGGTAGCGCCATACTCGCAGTCAACACGCCATGCCAGATTGTCCTTGGTGGTCGCCTTCATATTCGGCTCCAGATCCTCACCCAGCAGTTCAGCAAACTTTGCGGCATGCTCTGCTTCCTCATACGCTGCCTTCTCCCAGTACAGACCAACTTCCGGATAGCCCTCGCGGTGTGCGATGCGAGCCATGCACAGATACATACCAACCTCCGAGCACTCGCCGTTGAAGTTCGCCATCAGCTGCTCAAAGATATACTTCTTATCCTCATCGCTGATCTTGTCGTTGTTCTTGACGGTCTGTGCATAAACGCCGTACTCATGCTCTGCTGCCAGCTTCATCTCGCCAACCTGCTCCTTGAACGCAGAAGCCGGAGCCTTACATACCGGACATTTCTCCGGAGCAGCATCGCCCTCGTAAACATAACCACATACCGAACATACGAACTTAGCCATAACAATTTCCTCCTAAATAAATAATGAATTTTCAACGATTGCTGTTACGATTCCTGTATATGTGTCAATTCGTCTCTCGCTTGGGGAACGAACTGATCCAATGTCAGCGCGTAAAGCTGCTGACGAATTGCCGCATTGACGGATTGGAATGCCTGATGAAATCCGCACTCCGTCTTTTTATCACCGATGCGCGTACAATCAAAGCAATCACTCAGACAATGGTTAATTTCCACCGGTCCGTCAATGATTTCGACAATCTCCCCGATGGAGATTTCGTTGGGACTACGGTTGAGTTTATAGCCGCCCTTTTTGCCTTGAAACGAAACGACAATCCCGTTCTGCACCAGTTTTTGCAGAATTTTCAACGCAAACCGCAGACTTACACCGGTCTCCTCCGCAATTGCCTTTGTTCCCATGACCGTATTGTGAATAGCCAAACAATATGTCAGTCGAATTGCATAATCCGCTGCATGTGTGATTCGCATTGTTTTCCCTCCTGCTTTTGTCTACGAATTTAGTATACTTTCCGTTTGTCCATTTGTCAAGCGATTTCGCCGATTTTTTTAGAAAGATTCCAAAAAATTTGGCGCTACTAACTTTTGATTTTGTGTTTTTTCGATTTTTTTCCGAAATTTCATTGACATCTTCCGCTTGCTCGTATATAATGATTTCTGTCGCTGGACGATGTGCTGTTTACCCCTCGTTGAGCACAGCGGTCAGACAAATGAATATGCGACTGTGGCGGAATAGGCAGACGCGCACGTTTGAGGGGCGTGTGGGCAACCGTGCCGGTTCAAGTCCGGCCAGTCGCACCATCTTTTATGCAGATGTGGCGGAATAGGCAGACGCGCTAGCTTCAGGTGCTAGTCTTCGCAA
>CAVBHI010000094.1:0-4288 GCA_963595115.1 bacterium | reverse complement strand
GTTCGCTGGCACGTTGTCCGGCTTCACGGCATCCATCACACTGGATCGGGCAAACTATGTCTTTTTCAGTGTACCGAACGACGAGGGCTGGCAAGCCTCGGTCAACGGACATTCTGCGGATATTCTGACGGTCAATTATGGACTGTGCGCCGTGCGCTGTGATGCCGGAACGAATACGATTGTTTTTACCTATCACACGCCGTGGCTTGTCTACGGGTGTGTGCTCACCCTGCTTTCGCTTGCTTTGACGGCAGGGCTTTGGATGCTCGCCGCGCGGCGGCGTCATTCCAACCGGATTCAGAAAGGAACGCCATGAACGAATTATTTCATAAGCTATTTGACACCTCTTTTCTGCGTTTTGTCGTTGTCGGTGTCATCAACACCCTGTTTGGCACTGCCATCATGTTCTCCGCCTATAATCTTGTCGGGCTCAATTATTGGATCTCCTCTGCGCTGAACTATATCCTCGCCAGCATCCTGAGCTATTTTCTCAACAAGCATTTCACCTTCCAAAGCAAGGAGCGCGGCGTCGGTGTCATCGTGCGCTTCGTCATCAATATTTTGGTTTGCTATCTGCTGGCATACGGCATTGCCAAGCCGCTGATTCGCTTTGTGCTGACCTCTGCCGGTTCTACCGTACAGGACAACGTATCCATGTTTGTCGGTATGGTGCTGTTTACGTTTTTCAACTACTTTGGACAGAAGTTTTTCGCGTTTCAGAAAAAATAAGTACGACAGCCGCCGCGATGGGAAAAACCATGGCGGCGGTGCTTTTTTGCAAAAATCGTGTATTTTTCTTTTCTTTGCCTTGGAGTATATGATATGCTGAGCAGAGAAATACTCTGGAAACGAGGGATAATTTATATGAGAACAATTTTATGCGTTGGCGATTCCAACACCCATGGCTACGATCCAACGGATGCCGGACGCTATCCATATGATGTCCGGTGGACCGGTGTGCTCCAGCAGCTGTTGGGACGAGAAGAGTATTATGTCATTGAGGAAGGTCTGAACTCCCGTACAACGGTGCTGTCCGATCCGGTTTATGACGACAACAAGAGCGCGCTGGATATTCTTCCGGTGTTAATTAAGACCCATATGCCGGTCGATCTGTGCATCATCATGCTGGGGACAAATGATCTCAAGCTGCGTTTTTCCATGCAGCCGTGCGACATTGGGCGCGGATTGTGCCTGCTGTCCCGCACGGCGCAGCGGGTATCCGCCGAAAAAGCGTCATCCGGCGCTCCCTGTCCGGTTCTGTTGGTTGCCCCGCCACCCATCACACCCGATCTGCTCACCGGACGCTGTGCCGCCGAATTCGGAAGCCGCGCCATGGAGCTGTCCGGACAGCTGGCGGAATGGGTCAAGCTTGCCGCAGAAAACACCGGTGCAGCCTTTTTGGACGCGTCGGTGCTGCTGAAGCCCAGCTCGATTGACGGTCTGCATCTGTCGCCGGAGGGACATCGCATTTTGGCGCACGCCATTGCCGAACGGGTACGGGATATACTCGGTGAACCGTTCTGATTGGCTCACCCCTCCACCCAACACTGCTGCATTTTCTGCTGGTATTCCGATAAAACAGCCTGTTCCAGCCTTGCCCGCATATCCGCTCCGACCGGATGAACAATGTCGCGGTATCGCCCGTCCGGCATTCGCCGCGATGGCATCGCCAAAAACAGCCGCTCCGGTCCGTCGATCACCTTAATATCGTGTACGGCGAACGTGCGGTCAAACGTAACGGAGACCAACGCGCGCAGCCTTCCCTCCTGATTTACCTGTCGAAATTGAATATCTGTGATTTCCATGATGCTTCGTCTCCTTATTTCGCGTGCCTGCTGCTCAAGTAAAAACCTTTTTCAATTTATACTTGACTTTTATTAGTAGGCTTTTGATGTGATTGAAAAACCGAAAAAATGACGAATATTACACAAACAGGACGTTATTTCACAACAATTCGGGCATATATCGTTTGAATATCTTACGGATTTTTGTGAAGAAGCAGCCGGTATTTGTGGAAACAGTCCAAATTTTCCGCTTTTCCGATATGTGCTGATTTTTTCTTTTCCAAGCTATTTATATTCTGACCAAATTGTCATATAATATACATTAGCTTTTGTCGCCCCTCACGGCGGGCGAGAACGCACTCAAATCCAATTTTGTCATTTGGAGGCAATTTGCATGTCTGATTTTTCTCTGACAGCGTATCTCAACGACCAACACACGATTCATCTTGTCGGCATCGGCGGTGTGTCCATGTCTGCTCTGGCGGAGCTGCTGCTGCACCTCGGCGCACGTGTCACCGGTTCTGACCGTGCACGCTCTGCCGCAACTGAAAAGCTGGAGCACCTCGGTGCAAGAATTACATACGATCACCTTCCGGAAAATGTGGAGGGCGCATCGGTCGTCATCCGCACGGCAGCCGTACATGATGACAATCCGGAAATTCAGCGCGCCCATGCGCTTACTATACCGGTTGTCGAACGCGCACAGGCTTGGGGCTGGATCATGAAGGATTACCGCGAAGCCATCTGCATCGCGGGTACGCACGGTAAGACCACGACCACATCCATGATGACGCTCATCGGCATGGAAGCAGGGATTGACCCGACGGTTATGGTCGGCAGCAATCTCCCCGCCATCGGCGGTACGCTGCGTATCGGTTCGCACAGCTGCTTTGTGGCGGAATCCTGCGAGTACACCAACTCGTTCCTCAGCTTCCATCCGACGGTTGCGGTTGTCCTGAACGTCGAGGAGGATCATTTGGATTTCTTCCGCGACATCGACGACATTGTGCACTCGTTCCAGAAATTCTGTGCGCTGACTCCGCCGAATGGTCTGGTTGTCCTCAACCATGACTCTGCCAACGCCATGCGCTGCGCCGAGGGGCTTGATCGCACGGTGCGCACCTTTGGCGAGTCCAAGGATGCCGATGTGTATCCGGACTATATTGACGATGAAAACGGCTATTACGAGTTTGATGTCTTTGCGGATGGTCATCTGTATTCGCATATTCACCTGTCCGTTCCGGGTCGCCATAATATGCTCAACGCGCTGGCGTGCTGCGCGGTATGCAGCCGCCTTGGCATCAGCGGACGAGCTGTCGCGGATGGTCTGCGCAATTTTACCGGCTCTGCCCGCCGCTTCCAGCTGACCGGCTATACAGAAAGCGGCATCCGCGTCGTGGACGACTATGCGCATCATCCGACGGAAATGCGCGCAACCCTGTCCTCTGCCCGCGAGATGAATTTCAATCGCATCATCTGTGTGTTCCAGCCGCATACCTATACTCGCACGGCGGCGCTGTTTGATGAATTTGTCGAAGCACTCAAGCTGTGCGACAAGGTCTATCTTGCGGATATTTATGCCGCCCGTGAAAAGAACACCATCGGGATTTCCTCCAAGGATCTTGCCGACCGGATTGAGGGCGCGGAGTACTATCCGTCCTTTGATGAAATTGAAGATCATCTGCTGGAATACGCCGAGCCGGGCGATTTGATTTTGACTATGGGTGCAGGCGACATTTATAAGGTCGGCGAGCGCATTGTTGTCTGATTGCCGCATTCCATTGAAATCATGACCAACATATCAAACGCCGCTTTCCCTTCGGGGAGGGCGGCGTTTCGCTGCGACGCACTCCACTGCACCGTTTCGCCGAAGCGTTGGCGCAGGCAGTGCAAATTCGCCGAAGCGATGGATGACAAACCGCTCCGCTTGTGTTATAATATTCAATTATAATACATACCCCCTGAATTGACTTATGGAGGAATATCGCATGAAATTATACGGAATTGACATTCCGATTCGCAATGTCCCGAAGCTGGATTCGGATTTTATCCCGCTGCTGCAATTCAACCGTGCATTCCGCAGGGATGCCAAGCAGCCGATGAGTGTTGCGGTCGAGCGTTCCAATGGACAGATTGCAACCTATCATACTGCCATTCATGGTACGCCGGAGATGGCACAGGCAGACCGCTACTACATTCATCGTCTGGTTAAGACGGTACTGTGGATGAAGGGCGGTTTCCGCATTTATATCAGCGGAAGCAAGGATATTTATGAGGACGTCAAGGCGGCGTACTCGGTCGGCGGCGCACGGGATTTTGACCGCGACTTTATGGAGAGTGTGTTTGAGCGTCCGTTTGAAGTCGTCTACTGCGACAAAGTACCGGAGGAAAACACCAGCTCGGAGTCCATCGGCAAGCACGTCAACGGCAACCGCATCGGCTTTGATGTCGGCGGCAGTGACCTGAAGGTATCCGCTGTTGTCAACGGCGAGACGGTATTCAGC
>CAVBHI010000093.1:0-2587 GCA_963595115.1 bacterium | reverse complement strand
CCATAATATAGCACGAAACCGTCGTAGGCGAACCGACCATAATCAAAATCGCTACCATCTCCGAGCCATGGAAGCCGCAGGCGACGGCAAACGGCAAAAACAACGCCGGAAGCACCACCAGCTTAATAACGGACGCGATAACCGTCGGCTTTATTTTCGCCAGCGCCCTTCGTCCCTCAAAGCTTGCGCCGACCACCAGCAGCGCCACCGGCGTTGCCGTCGTCGCAAGGCTGGAAACCGTTTTCATTGCAAGTGTCGGAATTGGTATGTCCAAAAGCGAAAACGGCACGCCTGCCGCAATGCCGAGAATAATCGGGTTCTTTACGACGTTGATGCACGCCGTGCGAATCGCTCCGCCCCCTCTCGTTCGGTGCTTTGCCGAAAAGGTCAGGATAATGACCGAATAAATATTAAACAGCGGTACGGCGGAGACAATCATCATTGGCGTCAGTCCCGGATCGCCGTAGATGTTTTCTACAAACGCGATACCCAGCACTGCCGCACTGCTGCGCGCCGCCGCCTGCGTAAATGCACCGACCAGATCCTTGTCCGGCATCAGCCTTGCTGTCAGCGCCCAGATACCCAGAAACATAATGGTTGTCACCACCATGCAGTACAGCATGAAGCTCGGCTGAAAATCGGCGCGCAGATCCGTCTGCGCAATGTCCTGAAACAACAGCAGCGGAAGCGCTACCTTGAACACATAGCGGTTTGCCACCGCGCAGAATTCTTCACTGAGCATTCCGATCTGCCGAAGAAAATAACCAACCACCATCACCAGAAACACCGGCATGGTGGCATTGAGACTAAATACAAATGAATTCACGTCAACAACTCCGTCCTTCCGTCTCCAACGGCACGGTTCGTTCCGTCCGGTTCGCCATTCCAATCGCCAGCAGCACGAGCACGATGCCCAGCACCGTCCACATCGTCATTTGATCGCCAAACACAGCGATACCGACTACCGTGCCAACCAACGGCTCTGTCGTAGCAAAAATCGCCGCCCGCCCTGCCGGAATGCCCAGCAAGCCGTAGGTATACAGCAGAAACGGCGCAATCGTGCAAAGCAACGCCAGACCGACACCGGATGCCAGCACGGACATCGGCTGCAATGCAATGACCTGCGCACAGTTGCGTGCGCTGAACGGCAGGGTAATCAACCCCGCAAACAGAAACGTATAAAAGGTAATCGTCACCGTTGTATATTTTTTCAGTGCAATCTTTCCCAAAATGCTATACAGCCCGTAAAACAGCCCCGCCCCCAGTCCGGTCAGGATAAACGGCAGCGGCACGGTTTCCGCCTGTGAGAACACCCCTGTGACGCAGGCACAGCCCGCCACCGTCAGCAGCAGCGCCGCCACCTTGCTCCTGGACAGCGGCTCACGGAAGAATACCAGCGCCATCAGCGTGACAAACACCGGCGAGGTATACAACAGCAGCGCCGCCACCGCCACACTGGTGTGCATCAGCGTAATAAAATAACACAGGTTAAACAGCGTGACGCTGAGAATGCCTGTACCGGCAAACATCCACAGATCCTTCCACGAAATGCGAAGCAGCTTCGGGCTTCGGATGAGCAGAAATGTGCCGAACAGCAACGCTGCCAACACATTGCGGTAGCAGACAATCGACAGCGAGCTCATGCCACCGGCATTCAAGCCGCGTACGAACAGGACGATCAGTCCCCAAAGCGCACCTGCGCCCAGCACCATCGCACTACACCAACGACGATTCATGATGCATTCCTCCTTGTCCAACCATGCCGTTCCAATCTCACCCGATTATAGCAGAATTGTATGTCAATGTACATTGCTGTTTTTGCGATATTTTCCCCGCTTTTCACAGGGCGCGAAAAGACAGAGAGCCGTTTCTGACCCTCTGTCTGCCTTGTCTCCTTTTTTGCGGTTACAGCAGCCGTGTGCCGTCCAGATCATCCGGCTCTGCCGCCATGCCGTCATCCGCGTCCGCCGCCGACAGGCTCGCGTCAAACACCTCCTGCTGCGTCTCACGGAATTCCTTTGGCGCACTCGTTGAAAATGTCTGTGTCGCTTCCGACACGCTGTCGGTCGTATCCTGATCCGTCGGAATCACCCGCGTGTGCTCCATCATCCCCGCTTCCACACGCTCCTCCTGCGTCAGCGGGCGTGTGGACTCCAGATCTTCCTCGTAGTCGGAAAGAATCACGGTCGCGTCCTCATCCTCTTCCGGATCAAATTCGTCTTCCGCTGCGATTTCCGGCGCGCCACGCACCATGCAGATCAGAGCAAAAATCGTCAGGATGGCAAACACACCACAGCCGACAACATTGAATCCGGTCGTCAGCAGGTCAGACAAATTCCACTCTGCATATGTCATGTAGCCGCAGTACAGCAGCATAATCGCATACCCGAACAGCATCGCCTTGTACTGCCGTCCGCAATAGCACAGCAGCGATACCAGCAGCACCAGTTCAAAATGTGTTGTCTGTGACACCACCGTCAAACACAGTGCAATCACCATCAGCACCGGACTGATGCCTGCCAGCCCACGCAGCAGCGGGTTATCCAGCACCGTTTTGGATGCCTTTGACTTTTTCTTTGGCTTGTCC
>CAVBHI010000092.1:0-3019 GCA_963595115.1 bacterium | reverse complement strand
TCCTTCATGCGCGTACATACAGCCTGACGAAGCGGCATAATGCCCGCTGCCGGTGTATATCTGGTCTGATTCTCATGGATCGACTTAATTGCAGCTGCCTTAATGTTCTCCGGTGTGTTAAAATCCGGCTCACCTGCGCCAAAACCAACAACATCTTTTCCCTCTGCCTGCATCTGCTTAAACAGCGCATTGATCGCCAGCGTAGCGGACGGCGTAATTCCAGATGCAATTTTTGAAATCGGTTTTACCATTCCTATCATCCTTTCCAGCAGAACTTGTGCATTTTGCGTTTTTCTGCCCTGAGACCTGCGTAAAGTCTCATCAAAATTTCTCCTAATTGCTTTTTATTATAGAGTATATTGTGCGTTTTTTCAACCATTTTTTTGATAAATACGCGGAATAAGCAATTTTCACCACTTTTACTAAAAAACCGCCGCTCTATTTAGAAGCGGCGGCAGTTTGCACAAATGCATTTTTCGATTTTTTAACTTGCAGATATTTCGATTGCAGTTAGCCCTGCTCCAGCGCTCTTGCAATCTGATCCGGACATGATGTTCCGCGTCCTCCGCAGTCAACGCCCTTAAACGCCTTGACAACCTGCTCTACCGGCATTCCTTTAATCAGGCGGCAAATACCCTGTAAATTTCCATTGCAGCCACCGACAACTTCAATCTCCTCCACAATGCCATCCTTTACGCTGTAGCGAATTTCGCGGGAGCATGTTCCCTTTGTCTTATACACGTTCATGTTCTTTAACCTCCTGAAATCGTTTTCTCCGCAGAGATATTAATCCTTGCTCTCAATGACAAGAGCATGTCCCTGTTGGATTTTTATGCTGAAAACCGGTGCGACCGCTTCATTCGACATCGAAATAATCGCTGAGCGGGACAATACCGCGTCGGTCAGCTCATACTTTAATCCGCGCAGTGTCACGCCGATCAGCTCGGCATCCAGCGGGATAATACCGACATACGAATACGCCGGATCAGCAGAATAATCCCGCTTGCCGCCGCCGTGATAGGTCACGCGGTTGTGGCTATCATACAAGGCAGCGGAAACACCTCGCTGCCCCAGATACTCCAGCAACGTCAGATTTGCAAGGAAATGATCCATGCGTCCGCCGGACGCACACGCCAGCCAGATGGTATCCGCCCCCTCCGACAAAATGGTCTTGACGCAGCACATCAGATCACTGTCATCCTTTTCCGGTCGGAGCTGAATCACCCGACAATTTTCCGGCTTTTCTCCGGAATCAAAATCGCCGATGACCAGATCCGGCACGATTCCACACGCTGCCGCATGGCGTGTTCCGCCATCGGCACACACAATGAAATCTGCCCTCTGCACCAGCTGCTTTACATACTCATATTCGCTCTCCGGCGCAGATGCCAACAACAACGCTGTCATTTGTTTCGACTCCATTCCTTAATGTCTTTGACGCTCTCGTAGAGCTTACAATAGCTTTCGTGTCGTTCCGGTGTAATCTCTCCGCACGCAACGGCGGCACGAATCGCGCAGCCCTTTTCCTTAACATGCGCGCAGCCGGTAAATTGACATTGATTGAGATACGGTTCAAATTCGCGGAAGGCGTATTGCAGCTCTTCCTTGTAAACCAGATCCATTTTCTCCGTATAAAAAGCGGAAAATCCCGGTGTATCCGCCAAATAACCACCATTCGGCAGCGGCAGCAGCTCGACATGGCGAGTTGTGTGGCGACCACGCTCAATCTTCTGGCTGATTTCGCCAACCTCCGCATGGAACGCCGGATACAGCGCATTGACCAGACTGGATTTCCCAACGCCGGAATTTCCCGCAAATGCAGAAATACGCCCCTCCAGCTGTGCCCGAAGCGCTTCCAAACCAACTCCGGTTTCCGCGCTGACACGGTGAACAACGAAGCCTGCCTTCGTATAAATCTCATAAAATCGTTCTGCCGGATTCAAATCCACCTTATTGATGACGATGACGGCATCCATCTTTTTGTTCGCCGCGATGGCGGTAATCTTGTCAATCAAAAATGGTTCGGTAGACGGCGGCGCTGCTGAGCAAACAATCAGCAGCTGGTCAATGTTTGCCACCGCCGGACGCAACAGTTGTGTGCGGCGCGGCTCCATTGACATCAGGTATCCCGTGCCGTCATCCTGCATCTGTACTGCTACACGGTCTCCAATGACCGGTTTTCCGCCTCTAATGCGGAATTTGCCGCGAGCCTTGCATTCCACAAGACCCGCGGCAGTATCGACGTAATAAAAGCCGCCGATTCCTTTTAATATAATTCCGTTTTCTGTCATACTACTCTATTTCTCACGAGGCAAAGTTGTGCTTGCTATTATAGATTGTCTTTCCATCCATCTTAACAACAACGCGCTCTTTTCCTCTATAACTCGCGCGAACGGTAAACGTATCTCGGTTTTTGCAATTGACCGAATCATTGTATAGCGTGCTGCCGCCTACCTTCACGGAAATGGTTACACTGTCTTTATCGGAAGGCAATCCGATAGAAATATAGGTCGTATTGCCTTCCTTGCTAAAACCCACGCTTCCAGACCCATTCGGTGTGTCCGAATTATCCGAGTTGTTTGAATCATCTGAATCGTCGGAATCATCCGGTTCATCTGGTTCGTCCGGTTCATCTGGCTGTGACTTCTCCTTTGCGATTGTAATGCCGACAGCGCTTCCTTCCTTCACGGAAGTACCAGCCTCAATTGTCTGACCGATAACCGTTCCGGTTGTCGAATCACTCTCTACCTCCTGCACGCTGCCAAGCGTAAGATTCATGCTTTCCAGAACCGACTCCGCAGCGCTCTGTGTCATGCCGCTCAGATCAGGAACGGAAACCGTCTTGGTCTCCGCACCCTTGGAGACAACCAGTGTCACGGTTGAACCTTCTTCCACTTCCTCGCCCGACGACGGAGAGCTTGAAATAACATTACCCGACGAAACCGAATCACTGTACTGCTCTTCGCGGTCTACCTTCAGACCAACATCCTCCAGAAGCGATACCGCCTCATCATAAGAC
>CAVBHI010000091.1:0-7255 GCA_963595115.1 bacterium | reverse complement strand
GAGAACCTGTTGACGCTGGAGAACACCAACGATGTTCCGGAGGGCAAGACCTATCTGGACTTCCTGAATCCGGATTCGCTGAAGAAACTGACCGACTGTAAGCTGGAAGCATCGATTGCTGACGTTCCGGCGGGAACGGCCATGCAGTTTGTCCGCATGGGCTATTACATCAGCGACAGCAAGGATGCGGAAAACGGCGCACGCCGTTTCAACCGTATTGTCTCGCTGAAGGACAGCTTTAAGCCGGACGCGAAGTAAAATAGAATATGGACTAGGATACTCCCTATGTAAGTTTCTCGAATTTGATGAAGGTTATATAGGGAGTATTTTTGTGTAAAAAACTGCCAAAGGCGTGAGCCTTTGGCAGAAGAGGTGATTTTTATATGCTTTTTGCACATTGAGTATATTAGTAGTACAGAAGCCGGTTCAGTACAGAAAAAGCTACTAATGCGCCAAGCAATATGGGATAAAATAAGATAAGTAGTCGCTGATACCGAGAAAAGGAATAGTTGCGTACACTTTGCTCCTTGATTAATTTAATAACGGATGGGATTAGTAAAACTAGGTCGATGATGAATAAAAGCAAAAGTACACTCTGAATACAATACAGTGGAGAATACAGTGTCTCTTTAATCGAGACATTATATTTTTCTTCAAAGTTTTCGATTATATCGTCAGCATCCGTCGGTTCAGGATCACGGTATACAGCGTCTCCGTCTTCATCTATGTAGAGAGGAGACTCCTTTTCCAAGCAATTTGTTGCATCATAGGGTTTAGGATAGCCTGTGTTTGAAGAAACGGAAAATAAACTGCTGGCCTCTGCGGTGGAAGTGATAAACATAATCACCAAACAAGACAGTAGAATAGAGAAAAAACGATTACGCATGATAACACCTCGTTATGTCTTGGAAATATGGATGCAAGCATGGGTTCGAGCGAACATGAGCCTGCGTGATTGGATACAATGAGTATACTAAAAAACAAAAGATATGTCAATAATAAAAAATATGAATTCGAAATAATGCGAGAATATAAAACATTGAAATTTCAAAGTGTTTTGGATTAAAGAATTCAGTTGAATAATGGGCTGAGATGATATATTATGAATGTATAAATCATAGGAGCGAAAGAGGAAAACTTATGGAGAACAATGTGAAAAGCGGCTCGGTAGCCGGATTGGAAGAAAACTTGAAAAAAGCGGTTTCAGAGATGCTCATTCTTTACACACTGGATGGAGAAGAGCGGTATATCGGTGAAATTGCCGAGTATCTCAAAAAGTGCAATGGCGGCGTTTTTGAGATTGTATGTCCGTATTCGGCGATTTATCGGCTGTTGAAGCAGGATTATATTGAGGAGCTGAAAAAGCGAGTTGCTCCAGATGGACGTCGCAGACAGTATTATACGATTACGCCGCGCGGGAAAGAATATCTTGCGGCATTGTTGAAATGCTACACTCGCTTCTCGGCTGGTGTGCAAGATATTCTGATCGGAAAAAAGGAGGAAGACTTAAATGACTGCTGTTCGTAATCGAGCGGCACGACAATATGTGCGTAAATTGATGAAAAATTTGCCGTGTGAAGGACAACAAAAGTGGCGCATTACAGCGGAAGTTACTGCAATGCTGTCAGAATATATTGATGACTATCCGGATGCGGATCAAGAGGCATTACAAGCTAATTTTGGTACGCCAGAGGAGTTGATTCAGGAACTATTTTTAGAGCCTCGGAAGGAACCTATAGAACCGAAACGATGCAATAAATGGGGATGGATTTTCTGTATTGTAGCGATGTGCATAGCCATAGGGTTTGGAGCACGTTGTATATGGCTTCAGCATCAGTGGAGTGTTCTGACGGAAGATTCTTTAACGGATGGAGGTGCTGAGATTGAATCGAATGCACTGGATACGTGGGATGATTGGAATAGACTGCCTCCGGAAGAACGAAATGGTGTGAAATATGATCTTAACTATGTAATGGGACTGGATGGGGAAGTAGTTCATGCAGCGGATGAAAATGGAAATAAGGTGGAAGTGAATCGTTGGGGAAAACCGCTTCAAAAAGATTATCCGGTTTCTGAATGGTATCTGGAAGTAGAGAAACACTTTAACGATGCGGAGAAAAGAAGTAAATGATGAAAAATAGTCGAAGAAAAATGAGGATTATTTTTTGTACAGTACTGCTTTGGGGAATGTTCTTTACCAATGTAACAGCAAAAGAGGGTGAAATACAAGAAACTTTGCAGGAGATTATTTATTATGAGGATGGAACCTATGCTGAAATTACCGGTACAGAGGTAGATACAGGTATTATGACGGCCTCTAATAGTAATAGCAAAGTATATACTAAATCATATACGCGCAAAACAAATAGTGGTACAAAACTGTGGAAATATCGGTTGACAGGTTATTTTACTTATAATGGAACGACGAGTAAAGCAACAAATGCAACTGATGGATATGTGTTATATCGTACGAATTGGAAACTTACGTCAAAGAATTGTGCAAAGTCTGGTAGGAAAGTCACAGGGTATGGAATTTTTACCAATGGTACTAAGACTCGTCAAACAGATTTGGCTATTTCTTGTAATAAAGATGGTGAAATTTCGTAACGGATGGGAACATAAAAAAGCGGCACGCAAAACGTGCCGCTTTTTCGTTGGACAATCTTACTGCTGCTTAATCAGCGACAGAACACCCAGCGTCAGTGTTGCCGCGCCGAGCAGAATAACCGTGCCGCCGATGGCGATAGTTCCAATGCTGAGACCTTTCATTGTACGTTCCTCCTCTGTGATTGTTACATCCAGTATAGCATAGATGACGGTGGTTTTCACTCTGTTTTTGTACTGGCGTTGAGCAGGGATAGAATTTTTTTGCCATATCGTTTGAGCTTGGAAGAATTGACGCCGGAGTAAGAAAATAGCTCGGTCTCGCTGGATGGAGGGTTCTGGCACAGCGCTTCCAACGCGGAATCGCTCAATAGCGTGGACGGCGGAACGCCTTGTCGTGTGGCAAGCTGTCGGCGCAGAGCACACAGCGCCTGATATAAGGTCGGTGCAGAGGAGTGACGGGCGGCACGTCGTTCCCGAATGTTTGTGATGCCGGATGCGCGGACGTTCATGACAACCGATTGCTTTTGAAACAGCACACGCTTGGCATCGGCGCACAGGCGAAGTGTGCCGCCGTCAGCTTCCTGCAAGTACTGGCAGTGAATCAGATGCGCGGTCAGCGCAGAAAGCTCGTCATCGGATGCCTCTGGCATCAGCCCGAAGGTGGATAGCTTGTCCCAGTGACGGCGCTGCACCACCGGCGTACACTTGCCTTGCAAAATATGATGTGTGGTATTGACGTCTGCCTGCTCCTTGACGCGGTATACGCAGGAGAGCAGCTTCTGTGCATCAATCGTGACATCCTTTGCCTCGCTGGCAGCGGCGCAGTTGCAGCAGTGTCCGCAGAAATCTGCCGTGCGTTCGCCGAAATAATCCAAAATGTGCGCGCGCAGACAACAATCTGATAGCGCATACTGCCGTATTTTTTGCAGGCGGCGGGATTTTTCGATGCGCAGCCGCATAACCTCCTCATCGGTCAGTTCTAAATTGTCCGGATCGCGTTGGATGAAAAATTCCTGTAGGGAAAAATCTTTTTCGGAAAACAGTAGCAGACAGTGCGCGTCAGCGCCATCGCGTCCGGCACGACCGGCTTCCTGATAATAATTCTCCAGATCAGCCGGCATTTGATAATGCACGACAAATCGCACATTGGGCTTGTTGATGCCCATACCAAAGGCGTTGGTGGCGCATAAAACTGAGATTGCATCGCGGAGAAAGGCGTTTTGGCTCTCGGTGCGCATCTCGGCGCTCATACCGGCGTGGTATGCCAGTGCAGGGACACCCTGATCGGTCAGCAGGCGGGCGGTGTGCTCCGCTGCCTTGCGCGTTGTGCAATAGACAATGCCGGGAAATACACGTTGCTGCTTGATAAAGCGCAGCAGCGAGGTATCTTTGTCCTCCGTATGAAGAACGTCAAAGTACAGATTGGGACGGTCAAAGCTCGTGACCACCTGCTCAGGCTGGTGCAGGTGCAGACAGGCGGCAATGTCGCGGCGTACACGGACGGTTGCCGTTGCGGTAAATGCAGCAACAATCGGACGAGGTGAAAGCGTTTCAATCATCGACGGAATGCGGCGATAGCTGGGGCGGAAATCGTGTCCCCACTGCGAGATGCAATGCGCTTCGTCCACGACAACGAGAGAAATGGGAAGATGTCGAAGCTGCTGCAAAAAGCTGGCGTTAGTCAATCGTTCCGGCGCAATATAGATCAGCTTGCAGCGTCCCTCTCGAATGAGACGCATGGACTGGGCGTATTCCGCGCGGCTGACGGCGCTGTGCAGGCAGCAGGCAGAGATGCCGAGCTTGCGCAGCGCGATGACCTGATCGTTCATCAGAGAGATCAGCGGAGAGAGAACCAACGTCAATCCGGACAGCAAAAGCGCGGGCAGCTGATAGCAGAGCGATTTTCCCGCGCCGGTCGGCAAAATACCCAGCGCGTCCCGCTGTGATAAAATCGCATCAATCAGCCGCAGCTGACCGGGGCGAAAGGAGGGATACCCGAATGTCTCTTGTAATATACGGTAACGAATGTCCATGAACGTATGCTCCTCAATCGACCAATAATCTGAAAATAGTATGACATAGCGCGGGAGAAAGTGCAATCAAGTGAGACAAGAAAAACTCCGGACGCGCGTCCGGAGTTTTTCCTGAGTAAAAATGAAAGAAGTAAAAAATGAAAAGATTAGATGAAAAAATATGAAAACTGTTACAAATAACAGAGGATTTGTAGTCTGCTCGCCGTTCAGCAGAACAATACAGCGCAATGAGAACGGCGAGGCAGTAATAAGTGCACTGTACTGCTTTCGATGTTTCTATCATACCGGATAATTATGAAGGAAATTCAGCGCAACGGTAAAGAAATTGTGAGAAGTTTATGAATAAATCGTTAAAATGAGAAAATAGTTTGTAGAATGTGCGAAAAATGAGAAAAGGGCGCCTTTTTGAAGAAGTTTTGCAATAAGGATTTGTATTTCCAAACAAGGAATGGTACAATGAATAAGTACGATTTTACTCAAAACAGAAAGAATATTTGCTTTCTTCGGCGTGGCGAAGAGGAGCTTTAGGAGGACGCTTCATGGATCAAAATGAAAAAGCACTGCGGGCACATCAGGATTGGAAGGGCAAGATTGAAGTTATCGCCCGCTGTGAGGTAAAGAATGCAGAGGATTTATCGCTTGCATATACGCCGGGCGTTGCAGCGCCGTGCCTGGAAATTGAAAAAAATATCGATCGCAGCTATGTCTACACCCGCCGCAGCAATCTGGTTGCGGTTATCACGGACGGCTCGGCGGTGCTTGGTCTGGGGGACATCGGTCCGGAAGCCGGAATGCCAGTTATGGAGGGCAAGTGTGCGCTGTTCAAGGCATTTGGTGATGTGGACGCGTTCCCACTGTGCATCAAGACGAAGGATGTGGATGCGTTCGTTGATACCGTATATAATATCAGCGGTTCGTTTGGCGGCATCAATCTGGAGGACATCAGTGCGCCGCGCTGCTTTGAGATTGAGCGCAAGCTGAAGGAACGCTGTGATATTCCGATTTTCCACGACGACCAGCATGGTACGGCAATCTGCTGTGCTGCGGCGATGATTAACGCCTGCCGTCTGACCGGTCGTAAGCTGGAGGATCTGCGCATTGTATTTAACGGCGCCGGTGCGGCGGCAACGGCGGTGATTCGTCTGCTGATGAAGATGGGCGTTCGGAATGTCATCGCGTGCGATCGCGGCGGTGCGCTCTATGAGGGACGGATCGGTCTGAACGCCGCCGAGCAGGATCTGGCGGAGCAGACGAATCCGGAGAATCGCCGCGGCACGCTGGCAGAGATGATTGTGGGTGCAGATGTGTTCTTTGGGCTGTCTGCTCCGAATGTGCTGACCAGGGAAATGGTAGCGTCGATGGCATCGAACCGGATGGTTTTTGCCATGGCAAACCCGATTCCGGAAATTATGCCGGAGGATGCGATTGCCGCCGGTGCAGCGGTTGTCGGTACGGGTCGTTCGGACTACCCGAATCAGATTAATAATGTGCTGGCGTTCCCAGGCGTATTTCGCGGTGCACTGGATGTGCGCGCGTCCGATATTAACGAAGAGATGAAGATTGCGGCGGCATATGCCATTGCCGGTCTGATTTCGGAGGAAGAGCTGAGTGCAGAGTACATCCTGCCGAAGGCGTTTGATCCGCGCGTCAAAGATACGGTTGCAACGGCGGTTGCCAAGGCGGCGCGTGAGAGCGGTGTGGCACGTATTTAACATCATAATATAACAGAATAAGCAATAAACAAAACGAGATGAGATGGCGTTATCTCATCTCGTTTTGTTCTGATGTCGTCTGTGAAAATTCCAAATCATCCGCAGCCTGCTGTCCGCGCAAAGTCAGCGCCATACTCCCGCGCTTGGGAAGGATGGTGTAATCCGGATGCAGCAGGGAAAGCCGTTGCTGAAATTCGGATGTCTGATACAAGACATAGTCGTAGCCTGCCAGCGGAATGTCATAATCCAATGTGATATAGCCGCGTGATGCCAGCCGCCGCAGGGCGAGAGAGGTCAGTTCAATTTCCGGCGTGCTCTCTGTGCCGGTGTGCAAATAGACCGGAGAGGGATCAAGCGGTTCGGGCGCGGAGAAATAGGATTCTCGGCGCTGAAACTGCGTGATAGGCAGAAACGGGGTTTGTGCCAGCTCAAGCAGAAGAGCGCGTTCGGGCGGCTGTAAGGCATCGTGTCCGCCGCAGCCGGAGCACGAGGAGGAACATGTTCCACAGGAATGCGAACAGGATGAACAAGACATGGTATCGCTCCTTTCTATAGTGGAATGGTGGTTGTGATAGTGCGTTTGCTGTGTACACGATAGCAGGTTTTGCGATCAGGTTCAAGTGGGAAAACATAGGAAATGAAAAAATGAAATTGTGGGGTACTGTTTTGTATGCTATAATAAAAAATACAAGAGTACAATCTCGTTGGGATTGGGTAGTTGCCCCAAGTTCGTTCAAGAAAAGAGGGAAAACATGAAGCGAGGATGGAAACGACTGACGGCGTATGTGCTGGCAGGTGTCATTGCAATGGAAGGACTGCTTCCGGTGGCTGGCGCGGTGGATGCGACGAAGCAGGAGGATGTCACAATTTCGGTGGAAGCGTCCAAGTCCGAGGGGACAATGG
>CAVBHI010000090.1:0-2360 GCA_963595115.1 bacterium | reverse complement strand
GCCAGCCTGCTCCGCACGGGTCAGCGCATACGCGCCCTCCTTTGAGGAGACAACGGCGCAGATGCGTCCGTTTGGAATTTCACCGCGCGCCGAAGCGTCCAGAATCGCTTGCAGGTTCGTTCCGCCGCCGGAAACCAGAACCGCAATGTTTACCATACCTCGACACCCTTTTCGCCGTCCTTACACTCGCCGATGACATAACCCTGCTCACCGGCAGCGGAGATAACCTCCAGCGCCTTATCGACGTCGTTTTTATCCACTGCCAGAACCAGACCGGCACCCATATTAAACGTATTGTACATATCGCGCTCCGGAATGTTGCCAGTGTTCTGAATCATCTTAAAGATCTCCGGTGTCGGCAGAGATGCCTTCTCAACCGAAGCCAGAATGTTGTCCGGCAGCATACGCGGAATATTCTCATAGAATCCGCCGCCGGTAATATGGCTCATGCCCTTGATATAGCACTGCGCAATCAGGGACTGAATGACCTTGACATAAATCTTGGTCGGTGTCAGCAGCTCCTCACCCAGCGTCTTGCCAAATTCAGCAATATAGCGGCGCACCGACTTTTCGTTGATGCCCAGTGTCTTACGCACAAGCGAGTAGCCATTGGAGTGTACACCCGACGATGCGATGGCAACCAGAACATCACCTGCGGCAATCGTCGTGCCGTCAATCATCTTGTCATGATCGACCATACCAACCGAGAAGCCAGCCAGATCGTACTCATCCTCCGGATAAAATCCCGGCATTTCTGCCGTCTCGCCACCGACCAATGCACAGCCCGCCTGACGGCAGCCCTCGGAAACGCCCTTGACCAGCTGCGCAATGCGCTCCGGATAGTTCTTGCCAACCGCAAGGTAATCCAAGAAAAACAACGGCTGTGCGCCACAGCAGGCAATATCATTGACGCACATGGCAACACAGTCAATGCCGACCGTGTCGTGCTTGTCCATCAAAAACGCCAGCTTCAGCTTGGTGCCGACGCCGTCGGTGCCGGAAACCAGAATCGGGCGCTTCATATCCTTGATGTTCGGTTCAAACATTCCGCCAAAGCCGCCAATCGAGCCAAGTACGCCGGGAATATAGGTGCTCTCAACAAACGGCTTCATCTGCTTTACTGCTTCGTATCCGGCGGTAACATCAACACCCGCCGCCTTATAGCTCTCAGAACGACTATTAACCATGTTTCTTTATCCCACTTTCAAAAATATTTTTTTCTACCGTGTCCGGAGTCGGAATCGGGTATGTTCCGCTGAAGCAGCCCGTGCAGAATCCGCAGCGCGCGCCCACAGCAATTTTTTTCGATGCCTCCAGCGACAGATACCCCAGAGAATCCACTCCGATGATGTCACGAATTTCTTCTACTGTACGACCATACGCAATCAGGTACTCACGATCCGGTACGTCCGTGCCGAAGAAGCACGGATGCAGGAACGGCGGCGCAGAAATGCGCATGTGCACTTCCTTTGCACCGGCATCACGCAAAATCTTTACCAAACGGGCGCACGTTGTGCCGCGGACAATCGAGTCATCCACCATGATAACACGCTTGCCCTCCACCGCATATTTCAGCGCATTGAGCTTCATACGAACCGAGCGCTCCCGATTCTTCTGCCCCGGCTGGATGAACGTGCGTCCGATGTATCGGTTCTTAATCAGACCGACGCCATACGGGATACCCGATGCCTTGGCATAGCCAATTGCCGCCGGAATGCCGCTGTCTGGTACGCCGATGACAACATCCGCTTCGACCGGATGCTCCTCTGCCAGATAGCGACCCGCCTCCTGACGGGCAAGCTCAACGGATGCGCCGTCAATCACCGAGTCCGGACGGGCAAAGTAAATATACTCAAACACACAAGTCGTTGGCTCACACTTGATTGGATAGTGCAGCGAACGCATCTCGCCATCTTCAATCACAATAACCTCGCCCGGTTCGACATCGCGGATGAACTCCGCGCCGATGGTGTCCAGTGCACAGGTCTCCGAGCAGAAAATATAGGATTTTCCGGTTTTACCGATGACCAACGGACGGAAGCCATGCGGATCACGCGCCGCAATCAGCTTGCGCGGCGACATAACAACCAGCGAATACGCGCCCTGAATGACCGACATCGCGTTGAGAACCGCCATCTCGATGCTGCCGCACTTGATGCGCTCCTGCACGATTGTGTACGCCAGAACTTCCGTGTCGGACGATGAGTTAAAAATACCGCCCGTCGTCTCAATGCTTTTGCGCAAATCCACTGCGTTGACCAGATTGCCGTTGTGCGCCAGTGCGAGGTTGCCCTTGCAGTGCGTGATGCTCAGCGGCTGTGCGTTTTCACGCGATTGTACGCCGGTCGTCGAGTAGCGGA
>CAVBHI010000089.1:0-4708 GCA_963595115.1 bacterium | reverse complement strand
ACGTATCCGGTACCTGCTTTACACAAACGATGTATTTCATGATACAGTTTCCTCCCTATCTTACTTGCCGATGACGTTCGCAGCGATAACCATGCGCTGTACCTGGGAAGTACCCTCGTAGATCTCCGTGATCTTTGCATCACGCATCATGCGCTCCATCGGGTACTCACGGATGTAACCGTAGCCACCGAAGATCTGGAGAGCCTTCGTGGTAACGTCCATCGCGGTCTCAGCAGCATACAGCTTTGCCATAGCCGCTTCCTTCGCGTAAGGCAGACCAACTTCTTCGTTGAACGCAGCGCGGCGAACCAGCAGACGGGAAGCGTCAATCTTGGTTGCCATGTCCGCTACCATCCACTGCAGACCCTGGAAGCTTGCCAGCGGCTTGCCAAACTGTACGCGCTCCTTCATGTAAGCGACAGCCTGATCCAGTGCGCCCTGTGCAATACCCAGCGCCTGAGAAGCGATGCCGATACGACCGCCGTCCAGCGTGGTCAGAGCGATCTTGAAGCCGCCGTTCTCCTTGCCCAGCAGACGGTCTGCCGGCAGGTGCACATCTTCAAATACCAGCTCGGAAGTCTGGGAACCACGGATACCCATCTTATGCTCGATCTTACCAATCGAGAAGCCCGGGTCGTTCTTATCAACGATAAAGGCAGAAATGCCTCTGTTCTTTTTCGACTTGTCCGTCATAGCGAATACAACGTAGGTATCCGCAACACCGCCGCCGGTAATAAATACCTTGGAGCCGTTCAGGATGTAGGAGCCATCCTCCTGCTTGATCGCTTCCGTCTGCTGTCCGCCTGCATCCGTGCCGGCAGCCGGCTCGGTCAGACCGAACGCGCCAATCTTCTCACCGGAGATCAGCGGGCGAAGCCACTTTTCCTTCTGCTCTGCCGTGCCGTACTTGTAGATCGGCCATGCACCCAACGTGCCGTGTGAAGAGATGATAACGCCGGTGGTGCCGCAGAAACGGGACATTTCTTCAATCGCGATGGTGTAGCAGATAATATCGCCGCCGGAGCCGCCCAGTTCCTTCGGGAACTGAATGCCCATCAGACCATATCTCTGGAGCTTTTCAACTGTCTCATACGGATAGCGTTCCTGCTCGTCAACTTCTGCAGCGATCGGTTCAACTTCGTTTACCGCAAACTCGCGGCACATCTTCTGAACCAGTTCCTGCTCTTTTGTCAGTCTAAAATCCATACCAGTAACCTCCCAAAAATGAATTCCAGAAAATATAAATACAAACGATACTTCGGACGATCAGGCATTCGCCAACAATATCATCGTATTTTGCAGATAACAATTTGTACGAATCTGTTCGCAGTACGTACAATACCATTATATACGCCGAACAAAGTTTGTCAAGAATTTCACGGAATTATTTTGTGTTGATTTTCAAATTCGTTTTGAAAGCACACAAGAACTGCTCATTTTTGATGAAATACTGCGCAATTTTTATGCTATTCATACTTTTGTTACATTTTATCGACTTTCTCAATCTATACAATCTGTTATATTTTTCACAGTTATTGATATTGGTTTCACAATTCCTCGCATTGCTTCAGCCAAAGTGCACTGACCGCATCCGATGGCATACGCCAGTCGCCGCGCGGGGACAGCGTGACCGTGCCGACCTTCGGACCGTCCGGAAGGCAGGAGCGCTTGAACTGCTGAACGAAGAATCGGCGGACAAAGGTCGTCAGCCACTTCTTGATGGTGGCATCGTCATAAGTACCCGCAAAGGCATAGCGCGCCAGCCGATAGATCTTCTTCGGCTGCATACCAAAGCGCACCAGATAATACAGAAAGAAATCATGCAGCTCATACGGACCGACCAGCTCCTCGGTCTTCTGCGAAATCTCACCGTCCTTTGGCGGAAGCAGCTCCGGTGAAACCGGCGTGGCAAGCACATCGCGCAGCACCTGTCCGGTCTTGCCGCCCGCCCGCTCCGCTTCGTATGCAGTCAGATAGCGAACCAACGTCTTGGGAATTGAGCCATTGACACCGTACATGCTCATATGGTCGCCGTTGTAAGTTGCCCAGCCAAGCGCCAGCTCGGACAAGTCGCCCGTGCCGATGACCATACCGCCCGTGCGATTGGCAAGATCCATCAAAACCTGTGTGCGCTCCCGCGCCTGTCCGTTTTCAAATGTGACGCTGTGATCCTCCATGCTCTGTCCAATGTCGAGGAAGTGCTGGCGCACGGCATCGCCGATGTCAATGGTTTTGCACGTCGTGCCATAGGCGTCCGCCAACGTCAGCGCATTGTTCTTCGTGCGGCTGGTCGTGCCGAAGCACGGCATTGTGACCGCAATAATATCCTTGTGGTCGCGTCCGAGCATGTCCATTGCATGGACGGTGACGATAAGCGCAAGCGCCGAATCCAATCCGCCGGACAGACCGACGACACAGGTCTTGGCATGGGTGTGCCGGATGCGTGTCGCCAGACCCGCCGCCTGCAGGGTCAAGATTTCCTCGCAGCGCTCCTCCAAATCCGCCTTGTTGGACGGAACAAACGGAGTAGTCTCAACGCGGCGCGTCAGCTTGGTTTCGCGCAGATGCATCGAAAAGCCAACCTCGGTATAATCATAGCTCGTATCGGTATAAAAGGTGTTCTGACGGCGGCGCTCATAGCTCAGGCGCTCAATGTCCACCTCGGAAATCGTCAGTCCGGTGGTAAACCGTTTGGATTCCGCCAAAATCGTGCCGTTTTCGGCGATCAGATTGTGTGCGGCAAAAACCAGATCCGTCGAGGATTCCCCCTGTCCCGCATCGCAGTACGCATAGGCGCACAGTGCGCGTCCGGACTGAATGCGCACGAGGTCACGCCGGTATGCTGCCTTGCCAATAATTTCATCCGATGCCGACAGATTAAAGATAATCGTTGCGCCCGCCGCCGCCAGCTCCGAGGACGGCGGATTGGATACCCACACATCTTCGCAGATCTCTGCCGCGACGGCAAACGACCGCATGTCCTCGCAGGTGAAAATCTGGCGCGAACAGATGTTGGTCCACTGTCCGTTGATCTCTACCTCCTCGCACAGATCCGCCGGAGCCGGAGCGAAATGACGCATCTCATAGAACTCGGTATAATTCGGAATATTGCGCTTGGGAACCATACCAAGAATCTGCCCCTTGTGCAGGAACGCCGCGCAGTTGTACAGCGCACTGCGCGCCGCCACCGGAACGCCGACGATAATCATCATGTCCATATGGCTGGTCTCCTTGGCAATCCGCGACAGCTGTCCCTTCGCGTTTTCCAGCAGCGTGTCATGCAGGAACAGATCCGAACAGGTATAACCGGTCAGACACAGCTCCGGAAAGCCGATGACCTGCACGCCCTCCTTATATGCCTGCGCACACAGCGCAAGAATCTGATCTGCATTGAATTCGCAGTCCGCGACATGGATTTCCGGTGTCGCCGCCGCAATCTTGATAAATCCGTCTTTCATTGTGTCAGCACCTCGAATTTCAAAAGATAGTCTTATTATACCGCACAACCGCGAAAATGAAAATAACTCCCCCTGCATTTTCACACATTCCATCTGTTTCACGTGAAACAAATGGCAGCCGGTGAGTGTGGTCTCACCGGCTGCCATAGCAAAGCTTTGATTATTCCTATGCGGAGAAAACAGTTCACTGCGTTGTTGTCTCCGTCGTGCTTGTCGTTGAATTCTCTGTTGTGTCCTCGGTCACACCGCTGTATTCGGACGGCGTGTTGTCGTTGACCTCAAAATGCACCGGACGGCTGGACTGCGTCAGCGGCAGCATTTCGATGTTCTTGGCCTTCAGCCCCTCAATAATGCTCGGCAGAGCGGAAGCGGTATTTTCCTTGCCGTAGGTGTCGTGCATCAGTACGATGACATCATTGCGTGAGCTTTCGCTGACCTCTTCAATCGCGCGGCTTGCCAGTGAGGACGGCGCCGGTACGGTGCTTCCCTCCGCGTCGCCGTCATAGGCGTTCCAGTCATAATATTCAAAGCCGCGGCGGGTCATCTCCGTGACAATCGCATCATACAGCGAATTGTCCGCCGTCATATAGGCGTTGTTGCTGCCGCCGGGAAAGCGGAAGCCCTGTACGCGGTAGCCGGTCACCGAGTAAATCTCATCATATGCCTTGGCAAAGTCCTTCAGATACGATTCCACTGATTCATAAATCGTGCTGTATTCATGGACATACGCATGAATGCAAACCGTATGTCCTTCCTTTATCATACGCTTGACCAGCTTTTCGTTGTCCGGAATCTGCGAGGCAACGAGGAAGAACGTCGCTTTGACGTCATACTTCTTCAGCGTATCCAGCACCGACGGCGTAACCGTGTCCGACGGACCGTCGTCAAACGTCAGATAGCAAACCTTTTTGTCGCTCTCCTTGGTCTCCACATTGCGAGAATCCGCATACAAGCCCGGATATTTCTTGGCATAGGACGGCAGACTGTCATCATCCTTAATCGCCAGATACTGCTCACTCTTCTGCTTGCTGGCTGGCAACGCGCTATCCTCCGTCTTTTCCTGCTTGCTCTCCTTCTGCTTGGATGCGCTCTGTGCCGTGGCGCGGTTGCTCTTGGTAGTATCATCCGCACCTGCGCTGCGCGACTTGTTTATCGAGCACGCGGCGGCGATCACGATGGCAAGCACAATGACGCACAGTCCTCCGAGGCGAATGATGCGGCGGCGCAGACGTGCCTTACGGCGGCGCTCG
>CAVBHI010000088.1:0-2923 GCA_963595115.1 bacterium | reverse complement strand
GTATATATCCTGACCAACCGCAGCGGCGGACGATTTTCCATTCATCCCTGCTGGAAGCTGACGACGGACAAGGGCGACTTTGTCATCGATCCGCTGACCGGTCAGGAGGTCACAGAGAGCATCGAAACGCAGGAGACGACCGGAACGACGACCGACGCAGCCGATGGCACGACGACAACCGACGGTACGCAGAGCCTTCCGGACGACAGCAGCACGGGTGCAGACAGCACAACGACCGATGCAACCGACGGCACGACGACGGAGGACAGCGGCACGGACACGCCGTCAATTACCGGCGATGATAACTGGGATTCGACACAGGGCACGGACAAAACCGATCCGGAAATACCGGACGAACATGGTGTGTACGGTTGATTTCCAAAAATACGCACAGGAATAAGACAGCCCGTTTGGTCAGACACCGGCAGAATGTTGAAAATGACGGGACGGGAAACAAAAGAATTGCGTTTCCTAACTAGGTGTGATAACATAATACAGTACAGCTCCATGCAGAGCCATATGGACAAACGGTATGAGAGAAGTACAGGTACGAGAACGCATTATCACTGTGAGCAGACGGTTTAGGGGAGAAAAATGAAGAATTTTGCGTTTGAAACGCACCCGTCGTCGCAATGCAATTCCGCTTGATTGCCGGTTTTGCTGGCTTAGTATAAGGAGAAGAATGTAAGTGGAGAGATATGTCATCCACGGCGGGAAGCCTCTGCACGGAGAGGTTGCCATCAGCGGCGCGAAAAACGCAGCTGTCGCCATTGTTCCGGCTGCCCTTATGGTAGACGGTCCGTGTATTATTGAGAACGTGCCGGATATTGTGGATGTGCGTCTGCAATTTGAAATTCTTGAACAAATGGGTGTCAAGATAACGCAGCTTGCCCCAACTACCTTCCAGACGGAAAATATGGGCGTGAATCTGGACAATCCGGATATGTTTGCCAAAATGCGCCGCCTGCGTGCCTCTTACTACTTTATCGGCGCGGAGCTGGGACGCTATGGCAAGGCGCGCGTAGCGATGCCGGGAGGCTGTAACTTCGGCGGTATCCGTCCGGTGGATCAGCACGTCAAGGGCTTTGAACGCTTGGGCGCGTATGTCCGCGAGGAGAGCGAGGGCTATATTTCCGCCATTGCGCCGGACGGACTGAAGGGACGCCATATTTACTTTGACGTTGTCACGGTCGGTGCGACGATGAACGTCATGCTGGCGGCGGTATTTGCCGAGGGGCAGACCGTGATGGAAAATGTGGCGAAGGAGCCGCACATTGTCGATTTGGCAAACTTCCTCAACCAGATGGGCGCGGACATTCGCGGTGCCGGTACGGATAAGATTACGATTACGGGCGTAAAGCGTCTGAGCGGCGGCACGTATTCCATCATTCCGGATCAGATTGAGGCGGGCACGTACATGGCGGCAGTTGCGGCGTGCGGTGGCGAGCTGCTGATTTCCAACATCATCCCGAAGCATTTGGACTGCATCAGCACCAAGCTGGAGGATATGGGCGTGGAAATTGAGGAGTTTGACGATTCGGTTCTGGTGCGCCGCAACGGTGCGCTGCGTCACACCAATCTGAAAACCCTGCCGTATCCGGGCTTTCCGACGGATATGCAGCCGCAGATGGCGGCGGCAATGTGTCTGGCGGACGGAACGAGCCACATCACGGAGGGCGTATGGCCCAGTCGCTTCCGCTACACGGAGGAGCTGAACCGCATGGGCGCGCATGTCTCGGTATTCAAGGAGACGGCGGTGATCGAAGGTGCACCGGAGCTTCAGGGTGCGGACGTGATTGCGCCGGATTTGCGCGCCGGCGCAGCGCTGGTCATCGCGGGTCTGGCGGCGCGCGGCGTGACGACGATTTCCCAGATCGGGCTGATTGAGCGCGGTTATGAAAAGCTGATTGAAAAGGTAACTGCCATCGGCGGCACGATTTCGATTGAGGAATTTGCCGACTGACGGCAAGAAACGACACAAAAAACGGGCGTGCTGCCAACGTACACCGCTCCTTTTTCTCCCGCACGGCGGGGTTGGGGCAGAAGGTGTGCTTGCGGTGCGCCCGTCTGGTTATTTTAGGCGCGGAAGGAGAGACCCATGGACGGCTATTATTATTCCATTGCGTCCGGTTCGACCGGAAACTGTGCAGTGTGGAATATGGGAACGACGAAGCTGCTGCTGGATCTTGGCGTATCGGTGCGGACGCTGGGACGGGAGCTGCGGGAGCTGGGACTGGAGATAGAGGATTTGGACGGCGTTTTGCTGACGCATGAGCACACGGATCACATTAAAGGGCTTAAAACGTTCTGTAAAAAATACGATGTGCCGGTATATGCGACATTTGGCACGGCGGCGGCGATTCAGGAAAAGCTGCCGCAGGCACAGCGGCTGTTGCAGCCGTTTCTCGGCGGAGAGAGCTTCTGCGTCGGCGATCTGAAGGTGCATTCGTTCCAGACACCGCATGATGCGGCGGATTCCGTCTGCTATCGGATTGACGGAGCAGGACATCAGCTGGGCTATGTGACGGATCTCGGCTACCTGCCGGAGAACATCCGCAGTGCCATGCGCGGCTGTGACACACTGGCGCTGGAATCCAATCATGATGTGGAGATGCTGCGCACCGGACCGTATCCGCTGTATCTTAAGGAGCGGATACGCGGAAAGTATGGTCATCTGAGCAACGAAGAGTGTGCGGAAGCGGCAGTGGAGCTGGCGCAGAGCGGTGCAGAGCGTATTATTTTGTCGCATTTGAGTGAAAAGAACAATCGTCCGCTGACAGCATTTCGCGCAACGCAGTATGCGCTGGAGAAGGCGAGACAACGCTGTGAGCTATACGTTGCGCCGCACGGCGCGATGGAACAGCCGGTTGCCGTACAGCCGGTGACGCAGCTGCCGGAGGGGGGAGAGCAATGCTGTCTGTTC